>JAISJH010000099.1 GCA_031261635.1 Oscillospiraceae bacterium | reverse complement strand
AACTATAAGTTTGAAACGCTCGCGCTTCACGTTGGGCAGGAGCAGCCCGATTCCGCTACGGACAGCCGCGCTGTGCCGATTTATCAGACCTCGAGCTACGTTTTCCCCTCGAGCAAGTCCGCCGCGGACCGCTTCGGGCTTGCCGAGAGCGGCAACATCTATACGCGGATTATGAACCCCACCTGGGACGCGTTTGAGAAGCGCATTGCCGCGCTGGAGGGCGGCGTCGCCGCGCTCGCAACGGCGTCGGGAGCGGCCGCTATCACCTACTCCGTGCTGAATATCGCGAGCGCCGGCGACCACATCGTGTCCGACAATCAGCTTTACGGCGGGACGTATAACCTTTTTGCCAACACGCTGAAAGACCTCGGCATTGAAACGACTTTTGTGGACGGTTCCAAGCCGGAGAACTTCAAGAACGCTATCAAGGCTAACACGAAACTCGTGTTTTTTGAGACGCTCGGCAACCCTAACAGCACCGTCGTTGACATTGACGCGGTTGTCAAAATCGCTCACGACGCGGGCGTTCCGGTGGTCGTTGACAGCACTTTTGCCACGCCGTATCTCCTGCGCCCGATTGAACACGGCGTTGACGTAGTGGTTCACAGCGCGACGAAATTCATCGGCGGCCACGGGACAAGCATCGGCGGCGTTATCGTCGACGGCGGCCACTTTGAGTGGAGCAATTACCCCGACAAGTTCCCCGGGCTGAATAAGCCGAACCCGAGCTATCACGGCGTAGTCTTTACGCAGGCACTCGGAAACGCGGTCGCCTACATAATGAAAGCGCGCGTGACGCTTCTGCGCGATACCGGCGCGTCGCTGTCGCCGTTCAACGCGTTCCTGTTCTTGCAGGGGCTTGAAACGCTGTCGCTGCGCGTCGAGCGTCATTCCGAGAACACTAATAAAGTCGTCGACTACCTGGCAAAGCACCCGCAGGTTGAGGCGGTCAACCACCCGCGCCTCGAAAGCCACCGCGACCACGGGCTATACGGAAAATACTTCCCGAACGGCGGCGGCTCTATCTTTACAATAGAAATAAAAGGCGGCGCGGAGGAAGCCAAAAAGTTCACGGAGTCCCTCGAGCTATTCTCGCTCCTTGCAAACGTGGCAGATATGAAATCGCTTGTAATCCACCCCGCAAGCACCACCCACAGCCAACTATCCGAGGCAGACCTACTCGAACAAGGCATAAAGCCAAACACAGTACGCCTCTCAATAGGCACGGAACACATAGACGACATAATAGCCGACCTCGAAATAGGATTTGCCGCAATCAAATAATTAAATAACAGTTATCAAATATCAAATATCAGAGACGTAAAGACACTTGATAATTGATATTGTATAATTGATAATTACGGGGACTTGGACGAGGGTTACGTAGGGGCGGGTTTCAAACCCGCCCTTTGTGCGCGGGGGCAAGGGCGAAGCCCTGCCCGTCATTGCGAAGCACCGGTACGCTTGCGATACGTACAATGTTACAGGTGCGAAGCAATCCAGTGCCGGGGGCGCAACATACGTCCTACGTACCTACGTATCGCAGAATACTACGTCAACCCTGGATTGCTTCGCCGCATATCATTAACTACGTATCGCAAGTGCGGAGGCGGCTTCGCAAAGACGGGCAGGGCTTCGCCCTGCCCCGCGCCGTTCCGGCGCACTACAACCGGGCGGGGCAAGCCCCGCCCCTACAGAGTGCGGCGTTATGATATTTTGCCCGAAGCGACCCTCTTACTTACGGTTCACAGTTAGCGTATAGTCCTCGGCTCCGGCGTCGCCTCTTGTTACTCTGACGAAATATTTACCGGAGGTGAGCGTAACCGTATCCGATACAGTATTGAGTATACCGCCTTTCGAGTTAAACGTAAGTATGGTATCGTCTTTTATCAGCTCAATTTTCCAGTTTTTACTACCGTCAATAATATCGTGCGTAAAGCTGATGTTAGCGTTTGCCGCGTAACCGATAGTAAACGTGTAGTAGTCAATATCGCCGTCAAAAAGGTTATGTCCCGTCATAGGCTTGTCAACTTGTATCTGCGTTGCTGTACCGTTAGTATTATTGGGTTCGGCTTCAAAATTGCCGACATTGCGCTCGTAATTTATTGTCGCTGTATAATTCGTGTTGCGATGGTCGTAGCGTCCGTGGGTAACTCTGACAAGGTAATCTCCTGCGGGAAGATATGCCGGTACGGTTGACGCGCCGGAATCTTTTGACTCAAAGTCAAATATTATGTTACCTGTATCTTCAGCAATAAGCTTAATATTCCAAAATGTTCTATTATCGTACTCTGTATAGTCGTGAGTGAAATCCAAATTAACACGAGCGTCATATGGTAAGACAAAATTATAGGTATTAACCGCTCTATCGTCAGGCAAATTCCCCTCAAAAGATTTATGTTCAATCGGCGCGGCGGGGTTAATTACCGGGGGCGTATACGGTACCTCAATTGCGGACGGCGGCGAAGCTACCTTATCGAAGTTCATTCCCTCCTCTGCGCTCCACCAGCCCACATAGCCGATTTCAGGAGCCAAGTCAGCAAGCTGGACATAGTTATGGTTCTCATAGTTGATTGCCGGCAGGGCTTTCATCACGCCGTTAATCTTGATATTAGCTATAGTCTGCGTAAAAACACCCGCCGCGATTGCCGGAATATCCGTCACGACAAATACTAACGCAAACGCTAAACCAAAAAGGAACATCGCTAAGTCTCGTGCTTTTTTCATAGGGGATACCTCGTTTCAAAAAATTTGTATACTAATTATACCACACACGTATGGCAATTGCAAGAGGGAAAATGCAAAAGAGTATAAAAATTACATCACGCAACGTAGGGGCGGGTTTCAAACCCGCCCTTTCCCGTCGTACCCCCGTCCACCGTCCACCGTCCCGGCGCAGTGCGCCGTCTTTGCGAAGCACCGGTACGCCTGCGATACGTACAATGGTACAGGTGCGAAGCAATCCAGTGCCGGGAGGACAACATACGTTCTACGTGTCTACGTATCGCAGGATTGTCCGTCAACCCTGGCTTGCTTGCGCTTTTTTACGCACTCCGTCAGCAGGTACTCTATTTGCCCGTTTAGCGAGCGGAAATCGTCCGCCGCCCAGGCGTTCAGCTCCGCAAATAGTTTGGGGCTTATCCGCAATGGGATTTGCTTTTTCCCCTCTTTTGGTGTTTCCTTTTCCATAGCTTAGTACAGCGAACCGCTGTTGACAATCGGCTGCGCGTCCTTATTGCCGCAGAGGACGACCAGCAGATTGCTGACCATTGCGGCCTTGCGCTCGTCGTCAAGCTGCACTATATCGCGCTCGCTAAGTTTTTCGAGCGCCATTTCCACCATACTGACCGCGCCCTCTACTATCATCTGCCGCGCATCGACAATCGCGGAGGCCTGCTGGCGCTGAAGCATTGCGGAGGCAATTTCCGGGGCGTAAGCTAAGTGCGTTATACGCGCTTCTACTATTTCTAAGCCCGCCATAGCGGTTTTTTCCTGAATTTCCATTTTCAATTTCTCGGCAATCTCCTGACTGCTACTGCGAAGCGTTTTTTCGTCGTCGTCGCCCGCCACGTCGTAGGGGTACATTCTAACGATATTCCTAAGCGCGGAGTCACACTGTATCGACAAAAACTCGTAGTAATTGTCAACGTTGAGCACCGCCATAGCGGTATTGACAACCTTCCAGATAACGACAATCCCAATGACAATCGGGTTTCCGAGCAGGTCATTTATTTTTTGCTGTTCATTATTGAGCGTCATAGCCTTAAGCGAGATTTTTGTAATAGGAACTTTGCCCGGGCGCAGAGCCGTAGCAAACGGATTGACCCAGTAAAAGCCCGCGCCCTTAAGCGTCCCGATATACTTCCCGAACAGCGTAAGTACAAGCGCTTCATTGGGTTTCAGCACCTTAAGCCCACCAAATACAATCGGTCCCACAATTAAAATATACAGCAAGGCGGCGACAATCTCAATCACTTTGAACGGCGCGGCGGAGCGTACGCCGAGGACGAATACAAATATCGCGGCAAGCATAGCGGCGATATTGATTAGCAAAGCGGGCATACCGCCAAAATAGCGCGGGGTCAACTCGTCAAAAACCCGTGGTTCGGACCCGGTGTTAGTATTCTGCATAGTGGAACCCTCCTTAATGTTGTGGTTTCGTTTTGATATCATAATTATATCACAATGATAATGGCTTGTCAAGAGCAAATATACGCAAATAACAAGGGGCTTGTAATTGCTTTGCTCTTGTGGTATAATAGGGACAAGCAGTATGTCACGTTACAAGGTCGAAAGGAGTACCACTACCCAATGGAGATTGCCGCAATCGTCGTCGTCACAATTTTCGCTATCGTCGCTTCAAACGTTCTAAGCCATATTTTTCCAAAGTTGCCGCTGCCCTTGCTTCAGATTGCCTTTGGCTGTATAGTGGGGCTTGTGTTGCTGAACGAACCGCTTCCGCTTAACCCGGAGATGTTTTTGATGCTTGTAATCGCGCCGCTGCTGTTCCGTGAAGCTGACGAAGCTAACTTTATAGCGCTGTGGAAAGTTAAAAGCTCGATTATGATTTTAGCGTTTCTGCTTGTGTTTATAACCGTATTCGCGGTGGGTTTTTCGGTTAAACTTTTACTGCCGTTTACGCCGCTCGCGGCTTGCTTTGCGCTCGGCGCTATACTCGGGCCTACTGATTACGTAGCGGTATCGTCGCTGTCGTCGCGCTTCACGTTCGGCGAGCGGGTTACGAATATTCTCAAAGGCGAAGGTCTGATTAACGACGCTTCCGGGCTGACCGCCCTGCGCTTCGCCTCCGCCGCGCTGGTTACGGGGAGCTTTTCAGCTCCTAAGGCCGCCGTGAGCCTCATTTGGGTTACTCTCGGAGGCGCGCTCGTCGGGCTTCTGCTGACCTTGCTTGAACAGCAGGTTATTAAAATACTAAAGCGCGTATCCGTCCGGCAAACCTCCACGTATATTCTAATCGAACTCATTATGCCGTTCCTGACCTACATAGCCGCCGAAGCCATAGGCGTTTCGGGTATCATAGCGGCGGTTGTATCGGGTATTCGGCAAACCTCAAAATATCTGCGGGCTGAATCAATCTCCGCGGAAGTCGGCATAGCTAAGGGGAGCATTTGGCACCTCCTGTCCTCCTGCCTCAATTCCATTGTCTTTATGCTTCTGGGGCTTGAACTGCCGCAGATTATCACGAGCGTCTGGAGCGACCCGCGCTATCCGCACGCGTTCCTGTTTATCCCGATTCTGGTTATTACTCTTGTGGTTTGGCTCGTGCGCTTTATTAGCGTTGCCGTATTAGTTCGCGACGAGGCAGAGAACGGAAGGGCTGAAAAGCTCAAAAACGTGCTTCTGATAACGCTGTCCGGGGCTAAAGGCACGGTAAGCCTCGCGGCGGCCTTCGCGTTGCCTCTTGTCATCAGCGACGGTATGTTTTTTGCCGAGCGTCCGCTATTGCTGTTCATAACGGCGGGAGTGATTATACTGTCGCTCGTGGTCGCGCTGTTCGTCCTGCCGCTGATTGCCGACGGAGCGGAAAGCGAGGGGGTAAAGGAAAGCGAGGTTCAGCTAAGAGTTTTAGAGGAAGTTATGAAACGTATTCGCAGCCGGAGCGATGTGCGCCTGAAAGACGTAGTGCTTTTAGGCTACAAGCGGCGAATAGACGAAGTGGAGTACCTCGAATTTTCAGCCTACGAGCGCCGCGCGCTTCATAAGTTGCAGGTGTCGCTGTACAATTTAGAACGTAGCGTGATAAAATCGCAGTACCGCTCGAAAGCCATAACGTACCATACCTATCGGAACGCCATAAGTCTGCTGTTTTTCGTCTATCGCGCGGACTTGGGACGAGCCGCCGTGCGCTCCTCGTCGCTGTTTAGCCGTACTTACGGGCTTTTCCTGCGAAAAAAGTCGAAGCCGGAGGTCGTTCCCAGAACCAAGCACGAACACGAGTTCCTCTCGCTGTTCCAGTACGAGAGCGAATCAATGGTGAATATTGCCAAACAAAAACGCGGGCAAATCCCCGGCAGGGTTATCGACCGGGTTATCCGCGAGCGCAACGATATGACGGACGAAATACGTAACGGTGTAATCGGTAAAACCCTCCACACCCTGTACGATAACGACTACTACGAGGCAATGTTAATGGGCTTCTACGTGGAACGCCAGGTAATACACGACTTCCTCGACAGCGGCAAAATAACCGACGAACAGGCCGCAACGCTTAGAATGAACGTCAACCGAATGGAACTGTACATACTATCAGGCGACAGAGACGAAACAGCCCTCGAAATCCACTCAATAATAGACTCCGAGGGCGCGGAAAAGGAACTGACGCTTGAGCTTGAAAGAGAAGCTGAAGTGTAGACGGTAATCACGGTGATTTTGCAACTCGGCACCCCCCGCCGCAGAGGTGGGGGGTGCCGTAGTGTTAGGCCGCGAATACGCGCCGCTTGTACGCTTTACGCACACGCTCTAACGCCGTTTCTATCGCGCCCTCGAACGTTAGCGGCACTATGTGTTTCAGTGTCAGTTGTTTTTCAGCTTTGCCGCCTATTTTTGCTACTAATACAAGTTGACAATCGGACAGCGCGTCTATTTTGCCGGCTATGTTGTTGTGGTCGTGAGTGCCGCAATCGTTGCCGTTCTCGAAAACGCGGTGTTCCGTTACAAGCGCCTCGTCTGTTTCCTGGTTGATTTCGTAGATGTAGAAACTCGTTCCGCTGCCGAAGTGCTGGTCGATTGTGATTCCGTCGCCTGAACCTACGGCAATTTTGTACGTCATAATTTTTTTACCCCCAGTATCGGCTTTTGTCATCGCTCGCGCTGAATAAATTAGCCGATAGATAACGCTCGCCCGTGTCCGGCAAAATCGCGAGTATAGTTTTCCCGGCGTTTTCCGCGAGCTTGCCGAGCCGCGCCGCCGCGAAGGCCGCCGCGCCGGAGGATACCCCTACGAGTAGTCCCTCGCTTCGGGCAAGTATACGCGCAGTGTCAATCGCTTCGTCATCTTTAACCGTGAAAATCTCGTCTACGACGGCAAGGTCAAGCACGTTCGGCACGAAGCCCGCGCCTATACCCTGTATCTTATGCGGCGAGGGGTTTCCCCCGGACAGCACCGGCGACGACGAGGGCTCGACCGCTACGACCTTAAGCGCGGGGTTTTTGGATTTCAAAAACCTCCCCGCCCCGGTAATCGTGCCGCCCGTGCCTACGCCTCCGACGAGAATGTCAATTTTACCGCCTGTGGCCTCCCAAATTTCCGGTCCCGTTGTAGCCTCGTGAATACGCGGGTTTGCGGGGTTATTGAATTGCTGTAAAATAACGCCGCCTTTGAGCTGGATTTGCAGTTCCTCGGCCTTGCGAATAGCGCCTTTCATTCCCGCCGCGCCGGGAGTAAGCACAAGCTCCGCTCCGAGCGCGGTGACAATCGCCCGCCGCTCACTAGACATAGTATCGGGCATAACGATTACAATTTTGTAACCCCGGGCGGCCGCGACGAACGCAAGCCCGACCCCGGTATTGCCGCTCGAAGGCTCAATAATAACGCTCTCCGGCGTAAGAATACCGCGCTCCTCCGCGTCCTTTATCATCGCGTAGGCAATGCGGTCTTTGACGCTCCCGAGCGGATTAAAATATTCGAGTTTGAAAAGCAGCTCCGCGCCTGACGACAGCCCCGCGAGCTTTGCAAAAGCCTTGGGACGAAGCAAGGGGGTATTACCGATTAAGTCGGTAAGTGTATCGACAATTATGTTTGCCATTGATGTTGTCCTCTCTGTTATGGTTTGGGTTGGTAAAATATCCCTGTAAACGCTCCTGTAAAGCGTCCGCGCATCTCACCCCCGTCATTGCGAAGCACCGGTAAGCGTGAGATACGCACAGGGTTACAGGTGCGAAGCAATCCAGTGCCGCAGTCCGCAGATACGTATGTTTTCCTCCCGGCACTGGATTGCTTCGTGCCTATACCGGCTACGTATCTCGGGCTTACCGGCACTTCGCAAAGACGCGCACGGCGCGTGGACGGGAGTTGGCGCGTGGATTACTGTATACGGATACGTTCACGTGACCTCCCCGTGTACCCCGCACCATCTCCGCGTTCCCCGCGCGGTGCGCGGACATCTGATATTTGATATTTAATAACTGTTAACTGCTATAATGCTTCCGTTTGCTTGATGTTGCTGCTAACGTCGGCCTCGAGCCATTCTCGTGACAGCGGTAGGGACAGGTTTGCCGCGATGTTGCGTGTGAAACTTGGGTTTTTTAGGATTTTGACGGCTTTCCGCGCTAGTTCCCAGGCTCCCGAATAGCCCATATAGTTGAAGGACTGCCCGAACAGCGGGAAGTTCGGTATACCGAGTTTTGTAACCCAGCCGTTTGAGCCGGTATGCCCGATGTACAGGTCGGGTTTTAGCTTATTGAGTACGTTTATTTCCTCCGCGGGCTGTCCCGCCGCTACTATTAGCTCTAGGTTTCGCGGCAGTAAATCCGTGAGCATTTCCTCTATGAAGCGGTCTGCGTGGTGCGGCTTTACTCCCACGAGGTTCATTCCGAGGGTTTCCCAGAAAAATTCGGCTGTAGCGAGTACGCGGGTTTCGCCGCCGCCTACGAAAATGCTCTTGCCCTGAAGTTCGGCGCGAAGCGGGATTAGGGCTTCGACAAGCTCTTTTGTTTCCACGGCTATGAGGCGCTCGGCCTCCGCTTCGAGGTGAAAATGTTCCGCTATTTTGCGAAGCCACTGGTTAGTCCCGGTAATGCCAATCGGGAAAGTATCTATAATGTAGGGTGTGCCAAAACGCTCCTTAAGGTGTCCAAGCAAGTAATCGTCGTGAGTGGCACAAATACTGACGTTCAGCGCGGCGCGTCCGATATCCGCCAAGTCGTCAAGCCCCGCGTGAAGCGGCAGGACTTTAGGTATCAGCCCGAGCGCGGACACTAGCCGCGCAAGCTCTGTTTCGTCGCCGCTCGAATTTGAGCCTACATTATAAATGTTGACGGTAATGCTGTCGTTGTAGCGTTCAAGCTCGTCGCGCGCGTAATCGGGAAACACGCGCTCATAGCGTTCGCGCGGTTCGACCAAATGCCGCAGTAAGCCGTGATATGCCGAGTCATAGCCGGAGGGTACGAAGCGGCTCTTGAAGCCCTCGCAATGTACGGGTACGAGTATAGCCCCGAGCGTGCCGTCAAGCTCCGCGACCAGCGCGTCTATATCGTCCCCGATAATCCCCGGCACGCAACCGTTAGCGATAATAATTGCCTCCGGGTGGTACTCCTTTTCCGTGTATAGTATAGCCCGTTTCAGCTTGTCGATACCGCCGTTAACTACGTCAAGCTCTGTTAAATTCGTGTGAAGCCAGACGAAATCGTCCGCGGGCTTGCCTTTAGCGGCTCTGGCGGCGGCTCTGAGCGCGCCCATACCCGATAAATTCGAGCAGCAGCCGAGCGGCGAGTGAATTATTACCGCCACATTAGCGAGCGTACTCAAAATCCCGACCGCAAGCGACAGCTGACAACCGCCGCTCTGCGAAAATTTCCTGCTCTGAACGTTAGCGCAACCCGCCGTTACGTCCTCGCTAAGTTGCCCGCAGGTGCCGCAATAAACCGCGCAGGAGGGTATACGAGTTTCACGCGGAGGCGGGTTGAAAACCGCCGCCTGGCCGTATGTTAGTTCCGATGAATATTTTGACATTTTGGAGTTTCTCCTTGTGCTACAATAAGCTAGTGGTCAGATAGCGACAGGCAGCCGCGAGTTGACCATTTTTGTTGTCTAAGCTACAATAAGAGGGTAATTGGTCTGACGATTTCTCCTTTAGA
>JAISJH010000068.1 GCA_031261635.1 Oscillospiraceae bacterium | reverse complement strand
CAAAGCCCAGTCCGTCATGGCGAGCCGCGGAAAGCTTGCGATCCGTACCTTTGAGACCGGCGCGGAAATCCAGTGCCGGGGGGACAACATCCGTGTGTTACGCACCCGGCACTGGATTGCCGCGCGCCTAAACGTCCTACGTATCGCAAGTGCGGCGGCGCTCGCAATGACGGGGCAGGGGCAAGCCCCGCCCCCGCGCCGCGCGCCCCCGTCCAAACTCCCGTCTCTGATATTTGATATTTGATAACTGTTATTTGAAAATGATAACTGTTATTTGTCTATTTTGCTCAACATAAACTGTTCAAGCCAGCGGGTGCTATTCTGATTTTTCACAAAAAAGAAGCCTATTACGGAGAATACCGCCGCGCCGAGGAAATTTACGAACATATCGGTCATTGTGTCTATAAGACCAATATCGAGCGTACCGTTTGGGAGGAGCGTGTCCTTTTGCATATTGGTTCCGAGGAAGATGTCGCAGGCGAACTCGAAAAACTCCCACAATACGCCTACTGTCATTGAAAAGCAGAACGCTACGAATATCACGAAGGGCGGCGAGAGGCTAAAGGCGAACTTAGGACTGTTATTAAGTATATTTATCAGCGACAGCCCGATAGCGGCGCAGAGGAAGCCGTTAGTCGTATGCAGCATAGTGTCCCAAAAACTGTAAGTAGCGTAATAATCGCGAAGCTCGCCGAGGATTTCAGCGGCGAATATGAACAGCAGTATGATAATTTCAAGCGTGTCGGGAATATTTATCCGCGCACGCCGCTCAATAAACTGCGGGATACCCCACAGCGTCAGTGTTAAAGCGCAGAGGAAAACGTTATACCAGTTGCGGTTCAGAATTTCCAGAAAAATCATTCCCGCGACTATGATATATAGTATCCGGTATACCCATTGCAGCTTCTTATTCTGTTTCTTTGGCGCGTCACTTAATTTTTTCATTTTTTTCACGTTCTATAATCCATTTGAAGCGGTTGACCGCCTCGTCAAGGTCGTCGTTGATTATGTGATAGCTGTAGCTACCGCGCTCCCCGTATTCCTCGCGGGCTTTTTCAAGTCGCTGGCGAATTTTTTCCTCGCTGTCGGTGCCGCGCCCGCGAAGGCGTTCCTCCAGTATTTCAAAGCTCGGCGGGAAGCAGAATACTCCTACGGCCTCCGGGCATTTGTCAAAAACCTGCTTCGCGCCCTTGGTTTCTATGTCGAGTATAACGTTCACGCCGCTTGCGAGCCGGTCGCTAACCTCGCCGCGCGGCGTTCCGTAGTAGGTGTCAAAATGCTCGTTGTATTCAAGCAGCTCGCCGTCCGCGATACGTCTGCGGAACTCCTCCGGTGTGATAAAATAATAATGCACGCCGTCAACCTCGCCGGGGCGCGGGGCGCGCGTAGTCGCGGAAACTGAAAACGCCACGTTCGGTGTTTCCTCCAGAACGCGCTTCAGAATACTGCTCTTGCCCGCTCCGGACGGTCCCGAGAGTACGAATAGTTTAGCCATTTAATCAGCCTCCGTTTCAATTCCGAATTGCCCGGCGTTATCCTCTGACAAGCGGAGAGAAAGCGTTTCAACATCAAGCGCGGAGAGGACAATATGCCCCGTGTCGCAGAAAATAACCGTGCGCGTCTTGCGCCCGAACGTAGCGTCAATAAGCTTCGAGTTCTCACGAGCCTCAGCGATAACCCGCTTAACAGGCGAGGACTCCGGCTGAACAAGCGAAAGCACCCGCCGAGCGGAAACCAAATTGCCAAAGCCAACATTGATGAGTTTGTTATCCATAAGTTGCACCTAAATAACAGTTATTTTTACCAGATAACAGTTAGCAAATATCAAATATCAGAGACGGTGGTTCAGTTAACAGTTAGCAAATATCAGATATCAGAGACGTGGGTTTGGACGGGGGACGCGGCACCCCCCGCGCCTGCGTCCTACGTCCCGGCGCCGTGCGCCGTCTTTGCGAGCGCCGCCGCACTTGCGATACGTAGAACATTACAGGCGCGAAGCAATCCAGTGCCGGGAGCGTAACATACGTATTTGCCGGGAACATAACATACGTATCTGCTGACTGCGGCACTGGATTGCCGCGCCGGTCTCAATGCTACGTATCGCAAGCGTTCCGCGGCTCGCAAAGACGGCGCACTGCGCCGGGACGTGGGATTGGACGGGGGTTGCGCCCGCGCCGTGCGCGGCGCATCTCCGTCCTACCCTCCAAAGCCCCCCTCTTTAGAGGGGGGTGCCTCCGCAGAGGCGGGGGGTGCGTCCTGCGGGGAGTGCTACCCGCGCAAGGCATTTATCAAACTGTCCAAATCGTTCAGGTCGTAGTATTCCAGTATCAGCCTCCCGCGTTTGCCTTTGCCGGAGATTGCTACTTTGCGTTTCAGCTCGGTTGTTAGTTTCTGTTCGAGATCTCTAATATGAAGCGTCCGCTTGTCGGGAGGTTTTACTACGGCTTCGAGCGGCGCGTCGCCTAAATCCTGTAGCTTCTTTGCGGCGGCCTCGGCTTCACGAACCGACAAGCCGTCGCGAACTATTACGTTCGCGAGCTTGCGCCGCAGCTTCTCGCCGTCCAGTTTCAGCACCGCCCTTGCGTGACCCGGGGATAGTTTTCCGCTTTCCACGAGCGTTAATACCTCCTCCGGCAGCGATAGCAGACGCAGGGCGTTTGCTACGGCCGGGCGCGATTTACCGACCGCCTCTGAAATCTGCTCCTGCGTAAGGCTGTAGTCGTCGATAAGCCGACGAAAACCCCGCGCTTCCTCGAGCGCGTTCAGGTCCTCGCGCTGGAGGTTTTCCACAAGCGCTAGTTCCGCTCCCGTGCGTTCGTCAACGTCGAGTATCCGGCAGGGGACAGTATCAAGCCCGGCGAGCCGCGCCGCTCTCCAGCGGCGTTCACCCGCGATAATGCTGTAGCTCCCGCCCGACAATTTTCGCACCGCGAGCGGCTGAAGCACGCCGTGACGCGCGATAGAGTCCGCGAGTTCCGCAAGCGCCTCCTCGTCAAAGAGCTTTCGCGGCTGAGTATCGTTCGGTTCGACGGAAACGAGCGGGAGATACACACATTCGAGTTCCTCCGCGTCCGCCGCGGAACCAAACAGCGCGGACAAGCCGCGACCTAAGCCTTTTTCCATTGTCTATTTACCTCGTACATCGTTAATAGCGTTCCGTGCAAGTTCGTCACAGCGTTCGTTACCGGGGTTGTCGTTGTGGCCTTTTACCCAGTTGAATGTGACCGTATGCCTGTCGCAAAGGTTTAAGAGCTTTTCCCACAAGTCGGGGTTTAGCGCGGGTTTGCCGTCTGATTTTTTCCAGCCCTTTCGCCGCCACGAGGCCGCCCAGCCTTTTGAAATACCGTCTATAACATACTTGCTGTCGCTGAAAAGCGAGACTTCGCAGGGTTCCGTAAGCAGTTCCAAAGCGGAGATTACAGCGGACAGCTCCATACGGTTATTGGTGGTATGAGCGTCGCCGCCCGATAATTCGCGCTCGTGCCGCCCGAAGCGGAGTATAGCCCCCCAGCCCCCGGGTCCGGGGTTCCCGGAACAAGCCCCGTCAGTGTAAATTGTAACGTGTTTCATTTGGTGTCCTTGTTGTTGTGGATTGGACGGACGGAAATGTAAAATCGCTGTGGTTCGTAGGGGCAACGCACCTTGCCCCGCCCGTATTGCGGGGGTAGTGCGTACTGCGCGGGTAGTGCGTACCGCGGGGGCAGTGCGTACTGCGCGGGCAGGGCATCGCCCTGCCCGTCATTGCGAAGCCGCCACCGCACTTGCGATACGTAGTTAATGATATGCGGCGAAGCAATCCAGGGTTGACGTAGTAGTCTGCGATACGTAAGTACGTAGTCCGTATGTTACGCTCCCGGCACTGGATTGCCGCGCGCCTAAACGTCCTACGTATCGCAAGTGCGGTGGCGCTCGCAAAGACGGCGCACGGCGCCGGGACTTATAACAATTGACAATGAATAATGAATAATTACGAGGGGCAAGACGGGGGTACTGGGCTTGGATTGCTTCGCGCGGCTCGCAATGACGGTGCGCCGGGACGGGGGTGTCCCCCGCAGGACGCAACCCCCGTCCAAACCTTCGTCTCTGATATCTGATATTTGATATCTGTTAACTGTCACATCGTCTCTGATATTTGATATTTGATAACTGTTATTTAATATATACCTGGTTTAACTCCCGCCATTCCGCAATCGCCTTATGGTTCCCCGACAGTAGCACGGGGGGGACGCGTTTTCCCTCCCAGACTTCGGGGCGCGTGTAGTGCGGGTGTTCGAGGTAGCCGTCCCAGTGGCTTTCGCGTTTGAAACTGTCCTCGCTTGCGAGAACGCCGGGGAGGAGCCGCGCCGTAGCGTCGGCTATCAGCGCGGCGGGCATTTCGCCGCCTGTTACCACGAAATCGCCTATAGAGATTTGCTCGTCAACGCAGGCCTCTATAAAACGCTCGTCAACGCCCTCATAATGCCCGCAGACTATAATAAAACTGTCAAGTTTTGCCAGACGTTTAGCGTCCTCCTGCGTGAATTTATGTCCCCTCGGCGAGGTCAGGACTGTGTGGATATGCGGAAAGCCCGCTTCCGCGCGTATATCCGCCCAGGCGGAGAGGAGCGGCTGTGCGTACAGCACCATTCCCCCGCCGCCGCCGTAGGGGTAGTCGTCGGTTTGCTTCTGCCTGTGCCAGGTGTAGTCGCGAAGCTGTAGCGTTTTGATGTTCACCGCGCCCTTGTCCCGCGCCCTGCCTATGATGCTGTAGTTCAAGGCCTTGTCTACGACCTCGGGAAACAAGGTTATAATGTTTATCGTCATACGCTCTCCGCGCCGTCTGCGGGCTGAATAATAATCTTTCGCGAATTGATAGAACTCGGGCGCGTACCGCTCTTGGCGGCAAGCAGACGCGCGTTCTTTCGCCGTTTTCTAAATTCGCGCTCGCGGCCGTCCATAATGGCTTCGGCTTCGCGCTCGGAGAGGAAGCGCGTGGTGTTCTTGCTGAATAGTACGCCGTCGAGGTGGTCAATTTCGTGCTGAATGGCGCGGGCGAGGTAATTGTCGCAGTCAAGCTCAAAAACGTTGCCCTGCCTGTCCTGCGCCCGAACGCGCACCTCTTTAGGGCGGTCGACCATACCCCAGATATTGGGTACGGAAAGACAGCCCTCGCAGGCCGTGTCGAGTTCCTCCGAGTAGTGGATAATCTCCGGATTGATAAGCTCTAAAACTTCGTCCTCGGGTCCCGTGAGGTCGATAACAAGGCAAGCCCTGCGTAAAACGCCCACTTGCGGAGCCGCGAGCCCCATACCTTCTTCGCTTTCTATAGTTTCGTGCAGGTCGTCAAGCAATTGAGCAAGCCGGGCGTCAAAGTCAGTAACAGGCCGACTGAGCCGCAGTAACGCCTTATCGCCTTGCCGAAGTATTTTGCGTAGTGCCATTATAGATTCTTCTTTCTTTGATATATGTGAATGTTTCTACAGAGATGTCAATTAAAACGCACCGCTATTGTACGTGCGGGAATGTAAACTGTCGCATTGGCTCGTATGCGCGGGAATGTAAACTGTCGCACCAGCTCGTAGGGGCGGGGCTTGCCCCGCCCGGGGGGTTAGGTCGCTGTAAACAAGACGCGAAAAGCTAAAAAGTTCGTCATTGCGAAGCGCCGCAAGGCTTAACAAACAATCAAGGTCTAGGCGCGAAGCAATCCAGTAGTATAAGCCACAGATACGTAAGTTACGCCCCCGGCACTGGATTGCCGCGCCGGTTTCAATTCTGCGTATCGCAAGCGTTCCGCGGCTCGCAATGACGGACTCTTGACTCTCTACTGTTTGAATACAACCCCTTAACCCCTCGTCTCTTATATTTGATATCTGATATTTGATAACTGTTATTTAGTTTTGTGCGTATATCGCGAGCTGGCGGAAGCGTTTGTCGAGTATAAACCGCTTAGTAATATCAGCTATCGCCGCTCTAAATATCGCGTTATCGTTTCTTGTCACCGCCGTTACGATGTAGCGGTAGCGTTTATTAACGCGTATCACCTGCGCGGGGGCGGGACCCAGCACCAGGCTCCCCTGCGGCAAAAGCTGTTCGCAGACCGCGCGAAGCTCGGCTGCGCAGGTTTCAGTGGGGACGCGTTCCTCGCCGCTTACGTTTAACGTATAGAGCGAGCAGAAGGGCGGCGCGCCGGATAATTTGCGCGTTTCTATTTCGAGCGCGTAGAAGGCCTTATAATCCTGCGCGGCGGCGGCCTGTATAAGCTCGTGCAGGGGGCTGAAAGTCTGAATAACGGCGCGTCCCGGCTTGTCCGCGCGTCCCGCCCTGCCGATTACCTGCGTTATCAGCGCGAAAGTGCGCTCAAAGGCGCGGTAATCAGAGGCGTAGAGGCTGTTATCGGCGTTGATAACGCCCACGAGCGTGACATTCGGGAAGTTCAGACCTTTTGTGACCATTTGCGTCCCTATTAGAATAGGGATTTTTTCAGTTTCAAATTTGCCGAGTATATCACTATGGCTGTTCCCCGCCGATAGCGCGTCAGCGTCCATACGCAAAAGCGGCACTCCGGGAAACAGAGCTTCGACTTCCGTTACAACCTGCTGTGTACCTACGCCGGAAAATTTCAAAGCTCCGTGACAGTCCGGGCAGTTATACGGCAAGGGGACAGAATGTCCGCAGAGGTGGCACATCAGGCGGCCGTTAACTTTATGATAGGTAAGCCGCATTGAGCAGTTGGGGCAGTTGAAAACGTAGCCGCAGGCGGGACAGCTTACGACCGTGTTAGCTCCGCGCCGGTTTATGAACAGTATCGACTGCTCGCCTTTTTCAAGCCTCTGTGCAAGCTCCGCCTGCAGTATAGAGCCGATTGCTCCGCCGCGTCCGGCGTTGAGGTCGTCGCGCGTATCGGCGATAATAACCTCCGGGAGCTTCATACGGTTATAGCGTTCAAGCAGTTCCGCGTAGGCGTAGCGTCCGCTTTGCGCGGCGTGGTACGCTTCAACGGAGGGCGTTGCGGAACCCAGCAATAGAAACGCGTCCGACTTAGCGGCGCGGTATTTCGCTACCGCTACGGCATTGTAGCGCGGACTGCTGTCGCTGATATACGAGCCTTCCTGCTCCTCGTCGATGATAATTAAACCGAGGTTTTTAACCGGGGCGAAAACCGCGCTTCGCGTACCGATTACGACGCTCGCGGAACCGTTATTGACGCGCTTCCATTCGTCGGCACGTTGCCCCGCCGTCAGCGAGCTGTGCAATACGGCGATAGCCTCCCCGAAGTGCCGTATAAACAGCGCGGTGAGCTGAGGTGTAAGCGAGATTTCCGGCACAAGAAAAATCGCCCCGCGCCCCGCGCTTGCCGCCTTTTCAATGAGCCTGATATAGACGGAGGTCTTGCCGCTCCCCGTAACTCCGTAAAGCAAGCCGCACTCGGGCTTCCCGCTGTTTACAAGCGGCAGGAAGCGCCTGTATGCCGCTGTCTGCTCGTCCGTGAGTTCGCTAATCGCTTCGGCGGCTATCAGCTCTGAAACCTGCGGTTTTCTAAAGGCTTCGCGCTTTTCGATTGTAATATAGCCTTTTGCCTCGAGCGATTTAAGGCTCGGGCGTTTCGCGCCGGTGTAGTAGTATATATCCTCTAGCGGGGCGTAAGAATCGCGCAGGAGGTAGCGTAAAATTTCGCTTTGCGGCACGGATTTTGTGCGCGCGGCGTATTCTGCGGCGCGTTCCGCCGTGGCCGTCAGAAGCGCAAATTCAGCAGTCTTACCGCGAACATTCTCCGTATGCCTGCCGCCGGGGTCAATCTTATACCACAGGCCGACCGGGATAATCGCCCTGAGCGCGTCGTAGAGCGAACAAAAGAAGCGGGCTTTCATAAATTTAGCCAGAGCGAGCTGTTCGGAAGATATAAGCGGAGCGGGGTCAAGTACGCTTTGCAGGGCTTTAGGGTTCTGATAATCCGGCGCGTCCGTAAGAGCGAGGATAACGCCCTCTTTGAGCGTATTCCCCCGCCCAAAGGGTACGGCAACGCGGCTCCCCGGCAGTGCCGTGGCAAGCGACGCTTCGGGTACGGCGTACTCATACACGAGGTCCAGCGCGTAGGTAACGTCAACCGCCACGCGAGCGGTAAGGGACAGGCTCTCCAACACTTAAAACAGCTCGGAAACGGTCTTTACCGAGTAAATGTCCTCCGCAATCTCCTGTATCGCCATAGAAACCGCCTTCTTTTCAAGCGGCTCTTTCCTCTCGATAGCGTCATTAGAAATCTGCCGCGAGCGCCGCGCAATAGCGTTGACAAGCAAATAACGCGAGCCGATTTTGCCAAGCAAAACGTTCATAGGTGGATATAACATATTTGAAGCCTCCAAATCAGTGAACATAACAAACTATATTATACCACACGTTGGGTAGGCTTGTCAAATGAAAAAAATGCGTGTTCGGGGGCAAATTTGCGTAGCGGCTCGTAGGGGCGGGTTTGAAACCCGCCCACCCCGCGCCGTGCGCGGACGTAACCCCGGTCCACCGTCCCGGCGCGGTGCGCCGGGACAGGGCAGGGCTTCGCCCTGCCCGTCTTTGCGAAGCACCGGAAAGCCCGCGATACGTAGGACGTTACAGGTGCGAAGCAATCCAGTGCCGGGGGGACAACATACGTATGTTACACTCCCGGCACTGGATTGCCGCGCGCCTATACGCCCTACGTATCGCAAGTGCGGCGGCGCTCGCAAAGACGGCGCACGGCGCCGGGACGTGGGACGGGGGAGGGCGGGTTTGAAACCCGCCCCTACAAGCCGCTACGCAATTTGCCCCCTAATATGTTCGGGCTTGACAATGACGTTTTAATAGGGTACAATAAAGGTACGAGTATTGATATTATTTATCTATATAGCTACACTATCAACAACGTCTGCTATTACCGACTAGTCTTACGAGGTATATAACGCCGCTATGAGAAACATCGGGATTTACGTCCATCTGCCGTTTTGCAAATCGAAGTGTGTTTACTGCGATTTCTGTTCATTTCCCGATAAGGACGGGCTTATGGACGCCTACCAGCGTGCGCTTTTGAAGCATTTGCGCGAGTTCGCGCCGCGCCTTGAGGGGTATGAAGTGGATACAATTTACTTCGGCGGCGGGACGCCTACCCACTACGGGGCGAAGCGGCTGTCGAGGCTCCTATCGGCTATCGACAGGGACTATAAAATTTCCAAAACCCCGGAGATTACGTTCGAGGCAAACCCCGAGAGCATACGGCGGGACGAGCTGAAGCTTCTTCGCAGGGACGGCTTCAACCGTATCTCAATCGGGGTGCAGACGCTCAATAACGCGCAGCTCTCGAACCTTGGGCGTTTGCATAACGCCGAGCTTGCGCTTGACGCTGTGCTTGACGCGAAGCTCGCGGGTTTTGAAAACGTCAGCGTTGACATAATCTACGGCCTGCCGGGGCAGACGCGTGAGGACTGGGCGCAGACACTAAGCGGCGTTCTGCGCTCCGCTCCGCAGCATATATCGGCCTACGGGCTGAAAATCGAGCGCAATACGCCGCTCTGGCGGGTACGCCGCGCTCCCGATATCCCCGACGACGATATGCAGGCGGATATGTACCTCTACGCGGTCGATACGCTCGGCGGCGCGGGCTTCGCTCAATACGAAATCTCAAACTTCGCGCGAAAGGGCTTCGAGTCGCGGCACAACCTCAAATACTGGCTTCTGGAGGAGTACGCCGGCTTCGGAGCTTCGGCGGCTTCGTTTCTCGGTAACTCGCGCTACAGCTACCTGCGCTCGCCCGACGCTTACATCGCGGCGGTCGAGGGCGGGACTAACGTCGTCAACGACGAGGACAGCGAAACGCTGAACGCCTACAGCAAGGCCGCCGAGTACATTATGCTCGGGCTTCGCACAACGCGCGGCATTACGCGGCAGGGCTACGAGCAAATCTACCGCGGAGGCTTCGACACCCTCGAAAAAACGCTCGTGACCTACGAAAAACTAGGCTTCGCGCGAAAACGCGGCGACGCCTACCTCCTGACCCCCAAAGGCTTCCTCCTCTCCAACAGGCTAATCGGCGAACTCCTCGACGCCCAGGCGGAACGTAAATCCCAAGTAGGAACCCCCTGGCGAGAGGACGACTACTACGCTTTAATCAGTTAACAGTTAGCAAATATCAAATATCAGAGACGATAGTTCAGTTAACAGTTATTAAATATCAAATATCAGAGACGAAAGTTCAGTTAACAGTTATTAAATATTAAATATCAGAGACGAAAGTTCAGTTAACAGATAGCAAATATCAAATATCAGAGACGAAAGGTTTGGACGGGAGTTGCGCCCTGCGGGGGAAACCACCCCGCCGCTGCGGCGGCACCCCTCCCAAGAGGGGAATAGGGGCGCGCACGCGGGAACCGTATGCAGGGGTTGTATTCCGTCCCCGCGCCGTGCGCGGAAAATTCCCCTCTTGGGAGGGGTGGCGCGTAGCGCCGGGGTGGTTTCCCGCGCCGAGCGCGGACGCGCCCCCCGTCCAAGCCCCCCGTCTCTAATATTTGATATTTGCTAACTGTTAACTGTTACACCGGCTCTGATATTTGATATTTGATAACTGTTAACTAAAGATTGCGTTCCCAATATTTTACTATTGACAAAAATGGCGAAAAATGTTATACTTAGCTAACGTTTAGAGTAATAAGCCTCGCGTACTTTCAACGGAAGCTACGCGAGATTTTTATCCTTAGAGGTACTCTAATGTTGCTACGTAAACCATAAGCGGAAAACTATAAGGAGGCGGACATATGAAAGGCATACTGTACGGAATTGGTGTGGGACCCGGCGACCCCGAACTTCTGACGCTCAAAGCCGTCAACATTCTCTGGAGCGCGGACATCATCGCCGCCTCCGAACGCGGCAGCGGGCACGCCGCGCTGGGCATTGCCGAGCGCTACATACGCGGCAAGGCGCTCCTGCTGTGTCCCGCGCAGACCGCCGCGGACGCTATCGCGAAACAGCTCGGTGCAGGCAAATCCGTGGCGTTCATAACGCCCGGCGACCCCTCGGTGTACTCGGCGTTCACGCAGATACGGCGGCGCGTTGCCGAACTGGGCTACGAAACCGCAACCGTCCCCGGCATAACGCACTTCTGCGCCGAAGCCGCAAACGCCGGCGAGGCGCTCTGCGACAAAAACGAACCACTGCTGGTGCTGCCCTCTGCCCTCCCGGCGGAACTAAAGGGCCGGCGAAATTTCACGGTAGTGAGGGAGCCTTACGCTAACTGAGGCGCGAAAAAGTCAACAGCCCCCCGTGGGGGGCTGTCTATTTGCGTCGCCGCAGGATTTCGTTACGCTATAAGCGTCTTGATAAATGTGGCGATATCTGTTGCGGAAGCTTTACCAGCGACACCTCCGGTACCGACATACGCGTTCAACGCAGCTTCTAATTGTGTGACAACGTATGCCTGGAAATTAGCTTCAGTGTCAAATGGTGCCGTGGTGTAAACCGCACTACCAGACCAAGTCGGGTACACCCAATCGACAAGCCAATCGTCTAAGGCACCGTTGATAGTAGTAACCCCAAACACATCTTTGACTAATGCTTCAATAGCGGTTTTTTGGGTCGCGTCTGTTTTTCCTGCAGTAGTGTCGACAATCTCCGCATACAGAGCGGGTTTCGCGGCAACTGTCGGAACAAGTCTTTTTGCTTCAGTAATTGCTGCTGCTCTTGCAGAAACCTGTCCGGCGCTCGCGCTCGCTATGGCATTGGACGCAGCAGCAGAAGCTGCTACCTTTGCGGGGCCTTCCGGCATAAAGGTAACATAAAAGGCCTGTTCGAACGCAGCACTAACAGCAGCATCTGCGGTTTTACCCAAATTGTCAATATAATTTTTCAGTCCGTTGCCGTTAGTATATATAGCGTTACCACTAAGCTTTTCAAATCCAGCGACAGTTACATAGAAGTTGTCTGGCAAAATGGCGTTAGTATCTTTTGCTCTGTAGTAACCCGAAGCAGGTGAACCGAGTGAGAGTGCTTGGTCTGTTGTAGCGTTTATTGTTGCCGATATAACAGACACGTCAAACATTTCCTTAGTTGCAAGCCAGTAATCCGTTTCATTAAACACGGCGTACTGTCCAACAGCCGGTGTTTCTCCACCTACGGTGCTCGCTGTTGTAGTACCAACGAGAACATCATATGCCGGATAGTCAATAGAACTTCCAAACGCATTTGAATAAATGCTGTATACTCCATTTGCGTTTGTTACTTTCGCTACTGTAGTCGCGTATTTCGCAGGAAGAAGCGAAGATGTCCAACCAACTACGTTTGATCCTGTGGCTGTCAATGCCGTCGTTCCCAAATGAACGGAGAACAATTTTTTTGCTGTTCCGGCCGCCGCCATCTCATATGGGTTATCAATAGCCGTAAGAACACGTATTGACGCGCCAACTACTACGGGGAATACTAAGTTTTGGTATCCTACAGTCGTATAAGTTCCTATTGGTCCACTTAGGTTAGCAGGATTATAAGCGCCACTCGTCGTGTCTGTGTTTATATAAACTGATTTGATTTCTGTTGTCGTGTTTGAGCCTAATATTGCGTTATTTAAGGCAAATCCACTATTATTTTTTACTTGACTTACGTTAACCGCGCCAACTTTTGCCGTCGGGTTAGCATTCGTGAATGCCGGGTCAACAACAGTATAAGATTTTGCAGTTGCCGAGGCAATTGCCAAGTTAGGGGCATACGCTGTGCTTAAATACGGCACAAAGAGTGCATAACTTCCATCCGATTGAATTACGTATTCAAAGAATTTGTCGTAAATGTTGTTTGCAACGTTGGTTATACCGTTTCCATTTACTGTCGTTCCCGCTTTAGCGATTTTGATTTGAGTTACTACCTTACCGCTATCTAAAACTACATCAAACGAATTATCTACGGTATGAGCTACGCCCAAGTAACCTCCCGCAGCAATTGCAGTCTCCGGGACGTAGAGATAATCGGCAGTAGCAGCTGACCACGTGGAATCCTTCACGTTTTTCTGCCATTGTATGTCACCGTGGTCACCTACATAAACAGTAATTTTGTCACTTACGAAATGTACGTCCGATATGTTTATCGTACTAATCGCAACTGCTGACACAGTTTTACCGTCAATTGATAGGGTCGCTGTGTTTTGATATCCGTCCGCAGTTGTGTACGAAAGCACGGACGCGACCACAGGCGTAACAACTTTAGCTGAAATGACAGAAGCACCTTTCGTTACACGACTGACAAGGCTGTTAGCCGGGAAAGTCGTTTTTGAAGCTTTTGGTTCTACTGATATATCATAAGTCAATTGGGTTGTAGTTGTTCCGTTTGTAATATTGTCGGTAGTTTCATACACCTCAACCAAGCGATATTTTGTTTTACCTTGATAATCTGTGTACGTTACAAGTTCGCCATAGGTTCCGCGTACGGCCTCGTCAGCATATGTCGTTGTGTTCCACGGATAAGTGCCACTAGTTCCATTATTGAAATATTGGTCTTGGAAGTCATAAGCCGTACCATCCGGGCGGAAATAACCCGTAGGACCTGCGGAATAGATATAACTTGCGGTCAGCCCCTTAGTACCTTTTCCGATTACGGTATAGTGCGGTACAAAGCCGGCGATGTATCCGTTAGTATATGTAAGCGCGGTTCCGGGATAACCGAAGGCGTCACGCGCGTTAAGCGGATACGGATCTGCCACGTCGTCGATTTGTGAGTAGGTGGCGCGGTATTTGATACCCTGTATTCCTAAAGTCGGGTTACTCGAAAGTAAGGGAGCATAGTTCGGGCGCGGTTCGTACACGTCGACAGATGTTGTGTACTTGTCGCGGTCGTTGTAAACCGGTTGCGCGAGCAGCGCGTTGACGGTGATTTTTGCCGCCTGTTCGTAGGTAATCAGCTCTGTGAGGTTGATGTTGTCAATCCCCGAGAACAGTCCGACTTCGTTAGCGAAACGCGCGATGTCGGTTTTGTAATTATCGGTGAGGTGGTAGCCGAGCATTTTCACGAGCATTCCCGCATACTCAAGCTGTGTGATTTTACGGTCGGGGCTAAACTGCGTCCCGCCGGCGTTCGTGCCGCTCATAAAGCCGTATGCATACGCCCAGCCCGCGCCGGTTGCGGGGTACTGACCCTGCGTGCCGGTATCGGTGAAGGTCGAAACATACGCGCCCTGTGTCTTTTCCCAGGTTGCGGGCGTAGTATAGGCTTTCGCAAGCAAAGTAGCCGCGGAGCCGCGCGAGAATGTTGTCGCGGCGTTGAAAGTATCGCCGATACCGTCATTGTCAGTATCAGTACCGCTGAAGATACCAAGAGCGGTGACAACCATAGCGGCGTCAAGATACTCCGCGCTGATTTTGTCAGCGTCTTTCCACTTAGCGAGCGTCTCGCCGATAAGCCCGGAGTTGGCCGCGCCGGTTACGGTATAGTCGGCCTGTTTGTCGACTGCCGCGGCACTAGTTCCCCAGGAATGTGCCGTTTACAATATATGTCAGTAAAATTGGCCGCAAAGCTAGACGTTTAGGCTCGCAGCCGTCGATTTGAGGCTTTTCAAAAACTCTCGAAACGCTTCAAAACAGCCTCGTTTTGCCCTAAAAAAGCCCTCCAAACGGCCGTTTTTTTCGACCGTTTGGAGGGCTATTTCACGCTAGATTTTCGTAAGCTCGTCGGCTTCTTTTTTGAGTGCTTCGGCGAGTTTGTCGATTTCCTCCGGCAATTTTTCTAATTCGCCGGGCTTTATGATGAGCAATGTATCTCTTATCTCGCGAAGCGTGTTTGCTCGCAAAGCCCTCGCTGAAATTTCCGCCGCGTTTTTAGCCATAATGTAGCCCTCCTATGTTGTTGGTGCTTTTAGTATACCACACCTCTACAAAAAAGTCAACCGCCCCCGTGGGGGCGGTTTGTTGGTGATTGCGGAATTGTTTTAGGATATACCGTCAAGCCAAGCTATTTTACCAGTTAAAAATGCGTCTAGTTTAGTACGCGCTACGTTGATATCCGTACTGTTCTTGGTATTCAATGCGACTTCCGCGCTAGCGGCGTTCAAGAATTTTATTGCGTCAGCATAGGTTTGTTCAGCGGTTTTTGCTTCGTTTGTCGCGTCAGAATTTAACTTAGATTCAATCGCCGTCCACAGGGGTTCCCATAGGATTAGATGGTCGGCAAGATTGTTCAATGACGCAGCAGTCCAAACATTACTTGTATTTGTTTTGAACGCTGTAGCGCTTGCTAACGCCGGACATGCCGCGGCCTTCGCGTAGCCGCCTATGACCGCCGCAGTGGCTGTAGCGGTAGCTTGGATAGTTGCGATTGCGTCAGAAGCGGTTGCGTTAATTGTAGTCAAAGTCGACGGAGTAGCAGATAAGAACAACTGTGCGCCAGTTTGGTCGATTTTGGGAGAATCAACCGTAGTACGCGCATAGGTCACAGGTCCGCCTATGTCAGTAAATATGCTAACGTTATCTGCCGTTATTGTTCCGATTTTTGCTACGAAATAAGTAGCGTCCAGAATTTGCACTTCTGTTTCGTTATATGCGAGTATGCCGTTATCTTGGCCACTCACTTTTCCGGCAAAAGTAGTATCTGATGTATTGAAAAGTTTCGCGTATGCGTATGTGGTGGTGTTGTAAATGTAGATGTCATACGTGGTATCGCCCACTGTGTAAATGGGCTCCGCATACCAAGCAAAGTTCCCATATGGCAACCCAAGCGCATATCCTGTAGCTTTGAACGCCGGGGTTGTAATATCGCCGTGTCCTATAGCGTCGGCAGAAATCCAAACAGCTCGTGTTGAATATTGTCCGGGTGCTAGCGGCGTATATACTTCTAAAATGTACGACCCGCCTGTGGCTGATGTTTTTACTTTATGATAGCCTGTCAGCGTTTGTGTTTTGACATTTGTGACACCAGCAGACGGAGGCGTTCCGGTTTTGACGCCTATTTGTTTAATGCTAGTCAAGGCGGTAAGAGGGACACCTGCGACAGTTCCGCTTTGCGCCAGTCCAAGCGAGGGGTTTAGCCCCGGGGACACGGCGCCCGCAGTCGCCCCAGTAACAGTATATGCGTATGTTGTGTCTATCGCCCCCGTCAGCGCATAAAGAGCATATTCTCCGTTTACTATTTCATACTCGTAGAATGTATTAAACAGGTTTGCTGAAACACCCGGAACAACGTTTAGTGTATTATGTTGGCTCGTTGCTGTTTTAGCCGCCGCAATAACACCTTTGACAACCGTTCCGTCCTCCAAAATGAGTACCGTTTGCGTACTTGCTACGTTTGTAGCAACCGCGGTGGCAATTGCACTGCTCTGGTCAGGAACAAACAGATATTTTGCCGTTGCCCACGACCACGTTGTAGCCGGGTCATTCGCGTAGAATAACTCGCCGTGTTCACCGAGTACCACTTCAAATATACCGGTGGTATCTTTCAAACCACTAACTGATACAAACGGTGTAAAGCCATCGGCAGCAATAGGAACCGTTTTGTCAGCCAACTTCGCACTTACGTATGTGGAAGTAGTTGTACCATCAACATCTTTTGCGGTAAATTTTGAGCCGATTATTGTAGTGATGTTTTTCTTTTCTGCGGTGACAGCGCGTGCCGATAAAACCGGACCCGCTGTAGCCGTCGCGGTATAGGCAACAAGAGCATAACCGGGTGTGTAAGCTGCAAATGTTAAGAGTTTTTGCCCGCCCACTGACGTCGCACCGGAAAATACTTTTTCAGCGTCATATGCGCCCTGAGCAACCAGAGTTTCCAAAACGGATACGGTGCGGAATTTAGTCGTGCCGTCATTTGCGGTATACGAAACGACTTCCGCATACGTTCCATTCGCAGGAACATAAGTTGACGCGTTTGCGAAATCAAGACCGTACTCCGCTGCCTCACCGTTCTCAAACACTTCTATTGGCTGAACGGCCTCAAGTGCCGCAGTTCCGGGGAGCGTAGTCGGACCCGCGACCGGGCGGTTCAAGCCTTGGGTGTACGAAGTTTCAAATGTGTAATGCGGGACGAAACCAAGGATTTGGTCTTTGTTCGCAATACTGGATTTTGTAATTGCAACCAGCGAAGTTCCGGGATAGCCGAACGCGTCGTTCCCACCAAAGGAATAATTATACTTGATGTCTGTAAGCGCGCCATAAGTCAAGTTATCACCGGTCTTTTTTTCGCTAAGTAACGGTAAGCGGTTAGGCGAATACGTGTCATACTTCTGACCCGTATACTCGTTGCGGTTACTCGCTACGCGGGGCGCTTTCAGCGCGTTAACCATAATCAGCGAAGCCTGTTCATAGGTGATTTTCGCGCTGGGGTCGGATATCGTGATACCATTGAACAGATTCGCTTCACTCGCAAAGCGGATTATGTCGGTCTTGTAGCTCTCGGTAAGCGTGTAACCGAGCATTTTAACCAGCATACCTGTGAACTCGATAACGGAAATATCGCGTTTGGGGCTGAAATAGAGCTGCCCGCCCGCGCTTCCGGTGCCGCTCATAAAGCCGAGAGCATATGCCCAAGCGTCGCCGTTTCCATAATCACCAACGTGGTCAACAAACGGTGAGACATAAATTTCGCCGAGCTGTTCCCAAGTGGCGGGCGTATTGTACGCTTTGGCTAAAAGTGTAGCCGCCGCGCCGCGCGTAAAGGTGGTTTTAGGGGTGAGTTCCTTGTTAGGATTACCCGCGCGGATACCAAGAGCCGCGAGAACCATCGTAGCGTCGTAATACCCCGCGTCGAGGTCCGCGATGTCGGCAAATTGCGCGAGGGTCTCGCCGACGAGCTTTGCGTCAGCCCCGGTGCCTATTGTATAGTCGGCCTGTTTGTCGACTGCCGCGGCACTAGTTCCCCCGAATGTACCGTTTACAATATATGTCAGCGAAATTGGCCGCAAAGCTAGACGTTTAGGCTCGCAACCGTCGATTTGGGGCGTTTTGAAAACTCTCGAAACGCTTCGTTTCGCCGCCTTTTCGCCTCGCTCCCGCCTACCTTTCGACTTTTTTCTACATTTGCCTCTTGACAATTGCCTACATTTTCCGTTATAATAGCTCTTACATTTTTATTATTAAAGGAGATTTCTACACTATGCCACAGGAAAGAATGCCGCAGGAAAAACTTTTGTACACGTTTCGGGAATCCGGGAAAATTTTGGGACTTAAAACCTCTATTATTTCCGAGCTTACCGAACACAAGGAACTCACCGTCGTTTGCGGAAAATACATTCATGCGAGGGAGCTAGAACGCTTTGCGGCGGGCGATACGGCCGCCGGGAAGCACCCTCTTACAGACTACGCGAAATACGCCTACGAATCAATTATCAAGGACGAACAGGAGGCCACGACCCTCGCGGGTTACGAATATTATTTACTTTATATTTACAGATTTCCCGGTTTTGAAGGCGTATTTATCGAGGACATAAACCCCGACGATATTAAAGAATTTTTCAAAAATGTGCAATTAAAAAACGGACAAACTCCAAGTATTTCAATATTATTAAAAATAAAATTTCTATTAAACCGCATTTTCGACATAGCTCTCGAGGAAAACATTATCCGGCGCAGTCCTATGCGCTTTCTAAAAAACTTTTTGAATGGTAAAAAATCCCAAATCGAGCGCGACCGCGCCGCGGCTATTCCCTTTGAGACGCTTAAGACCGCGCTTCGCGAGGTTCGCGATAACAGCACCTACGCGCCTATAATTCTCACGCTTTTGCATACCGGTATGCGTATCGGGGAGGTTATCGCGCTTGAATACGGCAATATTAACTTCGAGCTGGGTTACATTCGCGTCGTCAAAGCCTACAAGCGCGTTCCCGACCCCGCGCAAAGCTCCGACGAATACAAGGGGCGCGTCGGAGGCCCCAAAACCGAGGGTTCGGCCCGCGACATCTACGTTCACAAATCCCTGCTGAAAATGCTGCGGAAACGAAAAGCCGACAGCGGCGGCCAAAAACTCGTGTTCCCGAATAAATTCGGCGAGATTTACAGCTACAGCGGCTTACGCAACGCAATCAGCAGGTTTTGGACAGCGCGGGGAATTAACCCCCGCGCTGTTCATTTTCACCTGTTCCGCCATAGCTACGGCACCTATATGGAGGCCGCCGGGGTCAAGGAGAGCGTCTGCCGCGAGCTTATGGGACACCGCGGCGGCGGCGACGTCCACTCAATCTACATTGACGTCTTGCCGGAGCAGAAGCGCGAGGCGGCTATGCTGTATTATGAATATATGAAGGAGGTTTTTGTGGCGTAGCGGATAATTTTTCTAAATATCCTCCTAATGTTACAGTTCTGTTACAATATGCTTTTGCCTCTTGACATATTCGGGAATAGTGTGGTAAAATGCAAGCGTACAAAAAATTCACCTAACATTAGGAGGAAAACAAAATGACCACAAAACGCATATTATCGTTAGTCCTCGCGCTCACGATGATAGTCGGAATGTTCGCCTTTGGGGGAACTAGTGCCGCGGCAGTCGACAAACAGGCCGACTATACGGTGGACGGGAAGGCTGTCGGCGAGCAGCTTGCTCAGTTTACCGATATCGCGGAGCTTGACGCGGGCTATTACGACGCTACAATGGTTTTAGCGGCTCTTGGTATCCGCACGGGTAATACCAATAAGGAGCTTACCCCAAAAACCACCTTTACACGCGGCGCGGCGGCTACGTTGCTCGCTAAAGCGTATAACACGCCCGCTACCTGGGAACAGCTCGGCGACATTTATGTCTCACCGTTTGTTGACCACGTTAGTGATTACGGCAACGGCGACGGCTGGGCGTATGCACTCGGGTATATGAGCGGTACCGGAAGTGCCGGCGGGCAGATTTATTTCAGCCCCAAACGCGAGATTTCCGTTATCGAGTTTACCGGTATGTTGGTTAAAATGCTCGGCTATACGCTTACCGAGAATTATAAGACCGACATCATTCGCTTTGCGAGTGAAGCGAACCTATTCAGAGGTATCACTATCTCTGACCCGAACGCAAAGATTACCTACGAACAGGCCTCACTGATTATGGTTAACGCGCTACAGGCAGACCGCGTAGCAAGTGACCGTAACTCGTATACAGGTCAGAATTATGACACGTATTCGGTTAACCGTACACCGTTGCTTTACGACGGTACGATTGCGCCTACCTCTACTATAATAGACGCGAGAAAGTACAACTATACTTTGGCTACGCTGACACGTACAGCGACAGCGGCTGAGGCTCACGACGCATACGGTTATCCCGGAACAGCTCTAATTCTTAAAGCGGCTAACAATACCTACAGCGCGGGCTATATCGCGGGTTTTGTACCGCACTTTACAAGTGTAGGCGACTTTACAGCGGGGCTTACAACGCTTAGCACAGCCGGTTCCTCCGGTCACGCGGCGGCTGTCAAAACGACCGGCGGCGGTATCGTACTTAACGGCGCGGTAACTACGCTTAGCGCAATTAAGAACTCCGTGAAAGTCGGAGCGGTAGACCACCCGGAACGTCTTTCAGGCGGATTCTTACTTGGCACCTACGTTGATGTGGTTAGCTACACCGACGCGTCCGGCGAACTGAACTACAAGGACGTCGCTTTCAAAGAGACGGCAAGCGCCGCGGCTCTTACGGCGGCTACCGAATACAAACTCAGCCCGCTGCTTGCGGCCAAAAACGCTAAAGCTACAGTCGATGTCGGTTCCTTCGCTCTGTACATTAAGGACGAAGCAAACTCCGGCGCGACATCTAAAGATTTCGTTTACTTCTACGCAGAGGGAGCGAAAGAACAGGTTGTCACGGTAACGAGCAATATACGGACACTCGGACGTATAACATATGTAGTTGACGGCGTAACCGCTACCGGACTTGACAACAACTTCCAGGGTTCCGCTCTCGGGACAGAATCAACGGCGGTCGAAGGACGCTTCAAACTCGTAATCGGCTCGCACGGCGTTCTGTACAACGCGGGTACCAGCGTAGACACAACGTGGACGGCTCTCGGCGCGAAGTATCTGTTTATCCCTGCACTTGCCGGGGTAGAGAGTAACCTGTTCGCGTCTGACAGAAGCGACACGCTTAAAGACGACCAGTTCGACGTTATCTACGACGACGGTTCAATCGGAGTAATCACACTTAGCGACAAAGAAGCCCTCAACGGCGCGGGTGCAAAGAACTATCTAGACCCGGACGATGTTAAAGCAACGACATTCTATGAGTACACTGTTGTAACGGGCAGCACAGTAAACCTGTTTGACGTAGCGGCTCCGGCCGGCGGCGCGGCGGCGGTTGCTGTTTTCTCTGCGGCGCCGTATGTTACCGTACACGACTCTCGTGCAAACCTGGCGCTTGCTGACCCCGGCGCAAAGCCGAACTGGGGCGGGTATCTCCTAGCGGATATGCCGGGCGCGTATACGGCTCAAACAGTTTATACCAACGCGGCCACAACCTTTACCCAGGTCATCTATCCTTACGATACAGTAGCGACCGCCTCCTGGAAAGCACCTGTAAAAAATACCGGGGTTGGCTACAACAAAATCATCTACCCGGATAACATAAGCTGGCTTGCCGTACTCGCACTTAACGCGGTAACGCCTAACACAGCCGTTAAAGAATTTATTGTACATTTCGAAACTTCAGGCGGTGCAGACTGGGCGAGCGGCGTGGTATCTCCTGACCGCGTAATCAAAATTGAAAACGCTATGGCAGCGGGAAAAGGTGCTAACGCGCACTACCTCGTAAATACTTCGGACGGCGTAGGAATTAAGATTAACAAGGCGATTAACAAGACTGTTGCGGTTACAGGTGATGACGCGGTACCCTCAGCAATTATTGCGGCGAACTCCAATGTTCCGGTAAAAGGCGACTACGGTTACCTAATCGGCTCGGAAACTGCCGGATATGACTTGTACTACATCAACAACGCAACGTATAAAACAAGTCCGGTTGCCTTGGCAGACAGCAATATCGGAGACGAATATCTAATTCTTGACGGTAAAGACTACTCGAACACAACCGTTTATCTCGAAGTCCTTGACAACGCCGGAAACGGCTTCTACCCCGCAATCTATGTAAGTAAAGCACTTGCGGCGGCAGACCAGACGATGTTCTCGTCGACAGACCTCACGGGTGGTGTATACAGCTCGACACCAAAAGGAAGCTACGACGGAGATAAAGCTTATCAGCCGGAAGGAACGTTGGACGAAACTGACTTCCTTGCGTGGTGGGCGGAAAATAACCCGTGGCACGACTGGTATGGAACGGACTACGCAGGAGCGGACGGAACAGCGATTGGCGGCGGAATCCTGCTTAGCGACGTGACTTTCACAATCGCGTACGGACCGGTACCTGCCGGAAGCTTAGACCTTATGATGGGAACCAATACAGCAGAATCCTATGACATCGTTGGAGCTAACTTCCTGATCCTTACCTGGGCGGGGCTAGACCTCGACGAATACGTGGCACCTTAGATTAAACTATAAATCTAACGGATACCAAAACCGCCCCTACGGGGGCGGTTGACTTTTTTGCGGGGGTGTGGTATACTGTACGTGTGAGGTGGCGCGATGTATGAGATTATTTTGTTTGAAAAGGGCAACGGCGACAAGCCGGCCGAAGAATTTCTTAATTCTTTGGACAAAAAAATGAGAACAAAAATGGTTAAAGTTATTGAAAAATTGGCCGACAACGGGCCAAAACTCGGGCGTCCGCATTCGGCGTATTTGAGGGACGGCATTTTGGAGTTGCGAGCGCAGTCCGGCTCGAATATTACACGTGTTCTGTACTTTTTTATCGAGGGAAAAACTGTGGTTTTGACGCACGGTTTTATCAAAAAAACACAGGAAATACCGCCCAATGAAATTGAAAAAGCAAAAAAATACAGAGATGAATACCGGGAAAACAGGAGGAATTTATTATGAGAAAATTTTCAGATTATTTAGCGGAACAATTAAAAGACCCGGAATTTCGCAAAGAATACGACGCCCTCGAGGACTGGGGCAAGCAAATACAAGCCCAAATCGACGCGCGATTAGCCCGCGAGGCGAGCCGCCGCAAGCCCAAAATCTCCGCCGAGAGCATAAGGGTCAAGGCCTCGCTGTAGCGTTTTGCAAGCTTGAAATAGCCCTCTAACCGGTCGAAAAAAACGGCCGTTTGGAGGGCTTTTTTAGGGCAAAACAAGGCTGTTTTAAAGCGTTTCGAGACAACTTGAAACGCCCCAAATCGAGGGTTGCGAGCCTAATAATCTAGCTTTGCGGTCGATTTCGCTGACATATATTGTAAACGGTACATTCCTGGGGAACTAGTGCCGCGGCAGTCGACAAACAGGCCGACTATACAATAGGCACCGGGGCTGACGCGAAGCTCGTCGGCGAGACCCTCGCCAAGTGGACTGACGCGGCCGACATCGACGCGGGTTACTACGACGCCGCTATGGTCGTGACGGCTCTCGGTATCTTTGAGGGTACTGACGGAGCTTTCAACGCTAAGAAAACTTTCACACGCGGCGCGGCGGCTACTTTGCTCGCCAAGTCCTACAACACGCCTAAAGTTTGGGCTGAACTTGGCCCTATCTATGTTTCACCGTTCACCGATACTGACGGAAGCTACGCTGCTAACGGAGCGGGCTGGGCGTATGCTCTAGGCTTTATGAGCGGAACCAACAAAGCCGGGACAGAATTTTCCCCGGCGCGCGACATTACCGTTCTCGAGTACACCGGTATGCTCGTTAAAATGCTCGGATACACCTTGACTGAAAACTACAAAATCGACATTATCCGCTTCGCTTCGGAATCGAAATTGTTTTCAGGTATCACTGTGACTGACCCGACCGCAAAAGTTACGTTTGAGCAAGCGGCGCAGATTACCGTTAACGCCCTTAAAGCGAAACGAGTAACGAACGACCGCAACCAATACACCGGACAGCAGTACGATGTATATATGCAAAACCGTACCGCGCTTTTGCAAAAGACACAGGACACGACATCAGGTTACAACGGACCGCAACCGGTATATTATTACGGTTTTGAGACATTATATTCTGACGGAATAAACGCGGCCGCGCGTGACGCGTTCGGCTATCCCGGAACCGCGTTAGTAAAATGGAGCGGTGGAATTTCTAGCACAAGCACAAAGTACATCACGGGTTTTGTCCCTCACTACGCTGTCGTCGATTCCTTTACTGCGGGATTGACCGCCCCGGGCCTTGCGTGGGCGGGTGATGATACAATTTATAACTCGACATACGCGTCGAACAACGCAGGACAAGAACTAATACTGAATGGCTCGACCGAACCCACTGTTACAAGTACTTATCTGTACTTTATGGGGGCGACGAACGTTGCTGTCCCGAACGGAACTTTCCTTGAACTAGTAAAATATACCGAAGATTCGCGCGAACTTTACAAGACAATCGGCATTTTTGAATCAATCATTCTGAATGACGGTCCGTCTGCCGGACCCTATGCCGCTACTGTAAAACTTTTGGCAGCCGATGAAGTGAAAAACACTACTGACGGTATAATTGCTACCCTTCCGAGTACGGCAAAAACCTTTGTTCTTGGCGTTCAGGCTACTGCCGCTCCGACGGATTCATATGCTTGGACAGGAAAATATTTAGCGGCAAAAGCCGTTACACCTGTTTCAATTACAGTCAAGAGCTATAGTAATTCTGCGGGTACTGTATCATATACAAGCGACGGCGCGGCAAAAACCGCGATAAAAGCAGGATTAACGTTGGACGCCTATGGTGCGACCGACTTGGCGGTAGTAAATCAGGCGAACTTCATTGACGGAAAGGTAAACACAATCATTGGCGAACACGGTGCGCTGCACTTCATTGAGGGCGCAAAAGTCGCCACGTGGACTGCCTATTCTGCCACCTACCTGTATGTTCCGATTAAAAGCGTCGCCACCGGCGCACAAGGAATATCGCTTGCGGCGAAACAGGCAGAGGACGGAACACTATATGTTATACTCGAAGATGGTTCTGTCAAAAACATCAGACTTACAGCAAAGAATTCTGTAATCAACGGTAACGGAAAAACAAACAGCTTGAACCTTAAAGAACTTGAAACCGCAGTTGCAACACACGGCGTATTCTACGAATATGTTGTTCAGACTGACGGGACATATGCCTTGTTCGCACTAGGCGGCAATTCGCTCGGTTCTGCGAAACAGCTTGCGACACAAGATAACACACCGACAGCAGGTTCGTCTACGGCTACCCCGGGAATTTGGCCCGCACTTCCTAACTGGACAAACGCGCAGTATGAAACGGCGCCCGGAACGGCCTTAGGTATTACCTCAACCACGACGGTAAAACAAGTTGCGTTGAACCCGGCAGCGTCCGCGTCTCCCGAATTTGGGTATGACCTTGCGACAAGAGCCGCGACCGGATACCAGAACATTGCTTACGCAACTGACGGAACAGTTGACATTCTATATGTCCCGTCGCTGTATCCCGTTGCAAGCAGAGCGTTTTTAGTACACAACGGAGTAGGGTTGGCTTCTACTGACGCTGACAAACCAAACTATGACATATGGGCTGATAAGCCGCACGTTTCCGGCTTCGGCGTTGTTACGGATATTTCAACCGACTCGGACGGAACATTCTATACTTTGACAATTGGCTCAGACGCAACAACTTATTTACCGATTACAAAGATAGTAGAAAAATCCGCATCGCAAACGACAGCGTCTGTAGGTGCCCTATTAGCATACGAAGGAAAGACACAAGTTGGCGCGGCTATAGTACCGACTTTGGCTACCTTTGAAGCCGTAAGTGCCGCGCCGACTGCTGACCAAATAAATATCTTTGTGTTAACAGATGTCGGATATAATGCTTCGAGCCAGGACGGTTCGTACACGTATCACTTCACGGGTACAGACTACGATAAATCGCGCCCCGAACTGTTCTATACAATAGGGTTACAGATGTCCTGATAAAGACGTTACTTGTAATTACCCAAAACCGCCCCCACGGGGGCGGTTGACTTTTTTGTGGGGTTGTGGTATACTGTACGTGTGAGGTGGCGCGATGTATGAGATTGAGTTGTTTGAAACCGAGGACGGGAAGTCGCCGGTCGGCGAGTTTATCGGGGCTTTGGACGGGAAAATGTGGGCTAAGGTCGACCGCGTGGTGAAGCTGCTTCACGAAAACGGCCCCGCGCTTCGCGAGCCCCATTCGAGCCCGCTCGGCGACGGAATTTTCGAGCTGAGAGCCAAACAGGGCTCGGATATTACCCGCGTTCTATACTTTTTTTATGTTGGAAAACGCATCGTTTTTACTAACGGATTTATTAAAAAAACACAAAAAACTCCCAAAAAAGAGATTGAAAAAGCAAAAAATTATAGAAAAATCTACTTCGAAAGGAAAGCAAAAAAATGATGCTGAATTATGAAAAATGGCACGAGGAAAATATGAAAAACCCGAATTTTCGAAAGGATTGGGAAGCGCTCGAGCCGTGGTACCAGGCGGAAAAGGCGAAAATCGACGCGCGATTAGCCCGCGAGGCGCGCCGCCGCAAGCCTAAAATCGCCAATGAGAGCATAAGGGTCAAGGCCTCGCTGTAGCGTTTTGCAAGCTTGAAATAGCCCTCTGAACGGTCGAAAAAACGACCGTTTGGAGGGCTTTTTGAGGGCAAAACGAGTCTGTTTTGAAGCGTTTCGAGAGTTTTCAAAACGCCCCAAATCGAGCGTTGCGCGCCTAAACGTCTAGCTTTGCGGCCAGTTTTGCTGACATATATTGTAAACGGTACATTCCTGGGGAACTAGTGCCGCGGCAGTCGACAAACAGGCCGACTATACAATCGGCACCGGGGCTGACGCAAAGCTCGTCGGCGAGACCCTCGCGAAGTGGACTGACGTCGATAAAATCGACCCGGGCTATTATGACGCCGCTATGGTCGTCACCGCTTTAGACATTTTCAGCGGCAACGATAAAGGCGAGTTCAGCCCTAAAGCTACATTTACACGCGGCGCGGCGGCAACCTTGCTCGCCAAAGCTTACAACACTCCCACAGAATGGGCAAAACTCGGCAACGTCTATGTTTCGCCGTTCGTTGACCATTCGACTAAATTCGGCAACGGCGACGGTTGGGCATACGCTATGGGCTTTATGACAGGCACGAGCAATATCGGACCGACTTTCAGCCCGGACAAAGATATCACCGTTCTTGGTTGGACTGGACTTCTCGTAAAAATGCTTGGCTACGAGCTTTCCAACGACTGGACGTATGCTCAGACTGACATTATCCGCTATGCGGCGGAAGCGAGACTGTTCGACGGCATTAACGTGTCAGAACCGAACGTAGCGATCACCTACGAACAGGCGGCGCAAATCCTTGTTAACGCTATGACAGCGAACCGCGTTACAAGCGACGTAAACACGTATACAGGCCAAAAGATTAACACGTACACCACGAACCGCACCGCGCTTTTAGCTACGAAAGAGTTGGAATTAGCTAATAATGCGTCGGGTGGTGCGCCTAAATATTACTATAGCTATGCGAAACTCACAAATACCCAATTTGAAAGTGCTCACGACGCATTTGGCTACCCCGGAACCGCGCTTATCGCGACGGGCAGAGGTGCCAGCGCTTTCGCTGAGGGGTCAGGAAAGTACATCGCGGGATTTGTACCGCATTATGAAAACCTTGGAAGCTTTACGGCAGGTCTTAACGACCCCGCGTATCCGTATGCCGGATATCCTGCTAAAATCATCGGTTCAACGACTTTCTCGCTTGATTTCAACGATGTAGTCCTCAATGGTGACAATGAAGCTGCAAAATCAATCGCGTTCACCGGCGTTGCGCCTACAAACGCAGATAAATTTGTCCTTGGAACTTATGTGAATGTAGTTTCTTATGTGGATTCCAACGGCGAAACTAAGTATAAAACAATTTCTATTTTTGAAGACCTCGTTAATAATACACTTGGCGGAACAACGGCCATAGAAAGTCTTCTTGACCTTACCGTAGTTCCGAAATCCACTATCGTAACGACTGCGGTCGGAGCGTATAGCGTTGGCGCGAAAAAGGCGTCCAGCGGCAATTATCTCTACCTCAATGATGCGGCTCCAAAATCTGTTACAGTGACGTCGCAGGTTCGTACTTTGCGCCGTGTAACATACACCGTTGACAGTGTATCAGCTACGGCGTTTGTATGGTATGATAAAAACGCGGTAGATGTAGGTTCAGTTGAAATGACCTCGCTCGAAGGCAAGGTTCAGTTAATCGAAGGTTCGCACGGTGTTGTATTCAATCCCGCGACTATCATTGACAAATCGTGGTCGGCCACGACTGCTAAGTATCTATATGTTGTTACAGGTACAAGCGGCAGCAACCTATATAAAACCCCGACAACCGGAGCAACAGTTGACGTTATCTACGATGACGGCACAAAAGGTAATATTACCCAATTGACAACCGAAGCCATAAATGGTAACGGCAAAAGGAATGTAACGAAACCGGCCGTGGCAGGTACGTTCTATGAGTACATCACTACCGGCGGAACTACAGCTCTGTTTGCCATTGGTGGTAATACGTCCTCTATCGCTGCAGCGGTGTCGACAAACACCTCTCAACCCTATGCGGGAACGGTTCCTACGGCACGCTCTGACATAGGTAATCTTACGTTGACCCCGAACGCTATACACGACCCGATTTTCGCTTCTGATACGACAACATTTGTCCAAGTTGTTTATCCGTCGGCACCTCCGGCAACTGAAAAACAGCCCCTTAAAAACGTCGGCACAGGCTGGGACAAAGTAATCTATCCGCTTGCGGTTAACCAGCTTAATATCCTTGCACTTAGTACTATCGACCTTTTTGGCACAAAAGCAACTGTAAAAGAATTTATTATCCACAAAGAAGAATTTGCCGGTGCTGTAACTTGGGACGGAATCCAGCGTAGTCCCGATTGGGCGGGTTTAATTACCCTTGTTACCACTTTACCTGAAACAGACGGTTCTGTAACATATGTTATAAACCCGACTACTGCCAATCCGGATGGAGTAGCTAAAATTCAGTTTGTATCCGGAAAAACAGCAGCTGATTATGCTGCTGCAACTGCCCCATATGCGTATCTTGCCAGCGGAGTCGTAGCGGCAGCACCGGCAGCGGGAGACTACGCTTATGTTGTGGGAGACACGCTAAATTATATCAACAAAAATACAATAGTAAAAAGCAGTGCCCCCGCGAATACAAATATCAAGCCAAACCGCTTTATCCTTGACGCAGCAGGTTATTCAGCTACTACAACGTATGTAGAATTGCTTTACAGGAATGACAATACTGAGTTCTACCCCGCGATTTATGCAAGCTCAACGCTAGCAGGAAGCGCACAAGTTTACGCTTACGGCGACCCGACACACCCCGATTTTAAGGGAACATCGTCAACGCCGACAAAAACCGCAGCTGAAATGCTGGAATTAGTCAAGGCCACGGATATCGTGGGTGCAACCGCTGTGTATACCTACGCTGACGCACAGTTTGTAACTGACTATAAAGTAGATGAAGGTGGATTCTATGATTGGACACCAGTAGCGGGCTTCTACTATTGGTTATTGACAATCCCGTCTGAAGATTACCCTGTTAAGGCGACTGTTCCATTAGCACTTACCAAAATCACATCTGGGACATCCGGAAGTATTAGCGGACCAACAGTAGGAACAGCGTCGTTTGACGCAACGTCTGCGGAGCTTGAGTACATTGCCTTTGACTCTACCTACTCATTGACTACTTGCCCGTACTTGAGTTACCTTGCCCCTGCTACGCTAGCATCAGGAGAGAATACCGTATCAATACTGCCGGCGCAAGCGTTCGCGTTCACGGCACAAATAGTAAGCATTTATATCAGAACGCCGGCTAGCTCGGGTTACGCGGAATCTGCTTGGGTTGACTCTGGAGCTACAGTAACTTTTGCAGCGTAATTATTTAACCGAGAATCAATAGTACACAACAACCGCCCCCACGGGGGCGGTTGACTTTTCCCCCGCTATATGGTACAATATCAGCACCAAGCCAAAACACACACAGGAGGCCACGCAATGCTTACACCTGACGAACTCTTGAAAATCGCGCGGCTGTCGCGTTTATATATCGGGCCGGAGCGGCTCGCGGCCTTGTCGGAGGATATGTCCGCGATAGTCGCGTTCGCGGACGCGGTAACGGGCGCGGAGGTCGCGGAGGCTCCCGGAGGCGGCGCGGGCGGGCTGGAGGCTCTGCGCCCGGACTTTGCGCGCGTCGAGCCGCCCGATAGCGAAGCCGTTCTTGATTTAAGCCGCGTCCGCGACGGCCGCTACTTCGCGCCGGAGGTACGGAAATTATGATTGGAACTATACACGCGCTGTTGACGGGAAAAAAACTCTCCGCCACGGAGCTTACGCGAAGCTATCTTGACGCGATTGACAGGGAACGGGAGCTGAACTGTTACATATCTTTAACGCCTGAAGTTGCCTTGAAAAGCGCGGAAGCTGTTGACCTTAAACTTGCTAGGAGTGAACCATTACAAGCACTGGAGGGCGTTCCGTTCGCCTTGAAAGACAATATTTCAACCTCCGGTTTACTCACAACCTGCGCGTCCAATATGCTCGAGGGTTATATACCCGCCTATGACGCGTTTGTCTGGGAGCGCTTAAAGGCTCAAAACGCCGTACTGCTCGGCAAGGCGAATATGGACGAGTTCGCGATGGGTTCAACCTGCGAAACGTCCCGCATAGGCGCGGCGCGAAACCCGCACAGGCGCGATTACGTGGCGGGCGGTTCAAGCGGCGGCTCGGCGAGCGCTGTCGCGGGGAACCTTGCCGCGTATAGCTTGGGTTCGGATACGGGCGGTAGCGTTCGCCAGCCCGCGTCTTTCTGCGGACTGACAGGGCTAAAGCCGACCTACGGCGCGGTATCGCGCTACGGCCTGATTGCCTACGCCTCGAGCCTTGACCAAATCGGAGTTATAACTCAAAACGCGGAGGACTGCGGAACCGTTTTCAGCGCGATTGCCGGTTTCGACGAGCGCGATATGACCTCTAAAAAGGCCGCTTTTGCCGCGCCGCTTGAACGTCCGTTGAGGATTGGCATTGCACACGAATTTCTGGACGGAGCGTCCCCGGACGTTGAAAAGGCTATAAACGAAGCCTTGAAAATCTATGAAAAAACAGGCTGCGAGATTGTCCCCGTGACCTTCCCGCTGTTAAAATACGCGCTCCCGGTGTATTACATTCTTGCCTGTGCCGAAGCGTCCTCTAACCTCGGGCGCTACGACGGTCTGCGCTACGGACCCAGCGCGGAGCATTACGGCGACCTTGACGACGGCATCTCAAAAATCCGCAGTGAACGCTTCGGGGCGGAGGTTCAGCGGCGTATACTGCTCGGAACCTACGTGCTGTCAAGCGGGTATTTTGACGCGTATTACAAAAAGGCGCAGAACCTAAAGGCCGCGATAACCTCGCAGCTCGCGGGTGATATTTTGGGCAGTTGCGATATGCTTTTAACCCCGACGGTTCCGACTACCGCGCTGAAAATAGGCGCGGGGCTGTCCCCGGTTGAAACGTATCTGACGGATATTTGCACGGTTACGGTCAATATAACGGGCTTGCCCGCGCTGTCCGTCCCCTGCGGCTTTTCAAACGGTTTGCCGATTGGTATGCAGTTAATCGGTTCGCCCTGGCGCGATTATCAGTTACTCGACGCGGCGGCAAAATTCGAGCGCGAAACAGACGGCGCGTTTTTAACGAGGCTTGACGGAGGTGTGCGGCTGTAATGTATCCGGTAACGTATATCAGCACGGATAAGAACGTCCCGCGCCAGTATCTTAGTGAAACTTTCGCGGAGCCTGTGTTGCGCTCGTTTTTTGGAAAGCATAAATTTTTGTGGGTTTTAATGGTAGCTCCTATTGTGTGGCTCGCGGTTTCGCGCCCGTTATCGTATATAATGCAGGTACGCGAGTTTTCGTTTTACGCGTATTTAAGTTCAACGCCCGTGCTGATTGTTGAGGCCGCTCTGGCGTTCGTACTGCTCTATCTAACGCTTAAAACCGCGCGTGAGCTTCGGGATAAACTGCTCGCGGTAACAAGCAATGGCGGCGTTTTATGCTCTCCCGACGCTAAACAGCAGTTTCACAATGACGACGCGGCGTATAAGATTGTACCCCCTCTGCTGGTTCTTATGATACTCGCGAATTTTTTCTCCCTGCTGTCAGTCCCCGGCTCGGAGGGTTTGGGCATAGCCAATCTCTGCGTCTTTGTATTCAGCTCCGCAAGCATAAAACTCTACGGTCATTCCCCGATTTTTACTGAAAACTACTACGTAATAAACCGCTGGACTATAGCCTACAGCTCAATCGCGAAAATAGAACTCCCGGAAAACGAAATTCGCCGAAAAGGTAAAAACCGCGAAACGCGCGGTATACGCCTATATAACGCGGAGGGAAAACTAATAGCCCGCGACAGGTTCTATACGGCGGACGCGGAGTTTTTGAAAAGTAAAATAGAGACGGCGGCGATTGGTAATAATGAATAATTACAGCGGGTACGTTTCCCCGTCCAAACCCCCGTAATTATTCACTGTTCACTGTTAATTGTTAACTGAAATCGCGTCCCGGCGCCGTGCGCCGTCCAAACCCCTATCCCCTCTGTGGAGGGGTGCCGCCCGCAGGCGGCGGGGTGGTTTCCCCCGTCCCGGCGCCGTGCGCCGTCCAGGCCTTCGTCCAGCCCTCCGTCCCGGCGCCGTGCGCCGTCTTTGCGAGCGCCGCCGCACTTGCGATACGTAGTATGTATAGGCGCGAAGCAATCCAGTGCCGCAGTCCGCAGATACGTATGTTACGCTCCCGGCACTGGATTGCTTCGCGCCTATACCTTGATTGTATGTTTAGTTTCCCGGCGCTCGCAAAGACGGCGCACGGCGCCGGGAAACCACCCCGCCGCCTGCGGGCGGCACCCCTCCACAGAGGGGATAGGGGTTTGGACGTGGGTTACGCAATCCGGGCGAGGCAAGGTGCGTTGCCCCTACAAAATGGTGCGGTAAACATTTGACATTCCCCCTATTCACGAGAGGTAACACGATGAAATACGAAATGGTTATAGGTTTAGAGACCCATATCGAGCTTTCCACTAACAGTAAGCTTTTTTGTTCCTGCAAGGCTAAGTTTGGCGAGGAGCCTAATACTAACGTCTGCCCGGTTTGTCTGGGACACCCCGGCGTGTTGCCGAGCCTTAACCGCGCGGCCGTTGAGTATACCGTTCAGGCGGGCTTGTCGGTCGGCTGTGATATAGCTCCGCTGTCTAAGATGGACAGGAAGCATTATTTCTACCCCGATTTGCCGAAGGCCTGGCAGACTTCGCAGCTCTACGCTCCGCTCTGCATCGGCGGCAGGGTAGAGCTTGCCTCGGGGCGCGTGATACGTATGAACCATATCCACCTCGAGGAGGACGCGGGGAAGCTGATACACGAGCGCGGACGCATTTATATCGACTACAACCGCGGCGGCGTACCGCTTATGGAGCTTGTCTCCGAGCCGGATTTACGCTCCGCCGACGAGGCCGTCGAATACCTCGAAATTCTACAGGGGATAATGCGAAATATAGGCGTTTCCGACTGCCGTATGCAGGAGGGTTCAATGCGCTGCGACGTGAACATCTCACTGCGCCCGGAGGGAGCTGAAAAGCTCGGCATACGCGCGGAGATTAAAAACCTCAATTCCTTCACGGCGGTTCGCGCGGCGATAGCCTGCGAATACGAGCGTCAGGCGGACATTCTGGACGGCGGCGGGATTGTCGTACAGGAAACGCGCGGCTTCGACGGCAAAACTACCTCGAGCCTCCGCGATAAGGAAAACTCCGACGATTACCGCTACTTTCCGGAGCCGGATATAATCCCCGTTGCCCTCACTAACGCGGACGTTGAACGTTTAACGGCAAAACTCCCGGAACTTCCGAGGGTTCGCGAGGCGCGTTACATTGCCGACCTCGGCATTTCGCCGAAGGACGCGGCACAGCTCTCAAAATACCGCCGCGTAGCGGAATTTTTCGAGGCCGGCGGAGGAAATAAAACCGCCGCAAATCTGATATTGACGCAAATGTTCAGCCGCGTTTCAACAGAAGTGGAACGCGAACTGTGGGACGTACCCTTCCCTGCCGCCGCGCTGAAAGAGTTAATCGCGCTTATAGACAGCGGCAAACTGGCGCGGAATAACGCTAAAACGGTACTGGGCATAATGCTCGAAACAGGCGAAGCCGCCGAAGCAATAGCAAACCGCGAGGGTTTACTATCCACAGGCGAAGCGATAGACCTCGCCGCCGCAATAGCCGAAGCAATAGCCGCAAACCCCGGAGCAGTAAGCGACTACAAAGCGGGAAAAACAAAAGCCGCCCAGGCAATAATAGGAGCCGTAATGAAATCCACCAAGGGCAAGGCAAAACCCGACGAGCTACGCGAAGCGGTAGAACGCGCGCTGGCTGTGTAAAAACCCGCAATGGCAAGTTTACCCCCCCACGCGTCACATTTTCCCGCGATAATGCGCCCTCAAAACCAATTTCACAACCCCGCTCACCGCAACCACCGCGAACAGCGCGAAAGCCGACGCGTACTGATTTGCGAATGACAGCGCAAGCCCCGCCATTAGCGCCAGTCCGTGAGTTATTGACAGCGCGTAGTTGCCGGATTTATTATCTATCGCCTGACCGCGCTCGTCTGTTTCGACGCGTTCGCGCTCGAGGGCGGCTTTGCTTTGCCCGCGCTTGTAAATGGACAGGATTAGCAAAATTATTCCTGCCGCCATCAGCAAATTGCCGAGTATCTTAAATATTGTAACCGCCGTGCCGCCCGCGCCCGAGGCGAACAGCGTAATTGACAGGGCCGCGCCCATACAGGTTAATAATACCGCTATAGCAGTTTTCCGCATTGAAAAACCCTCCTTTAATTTGGGAAGTATCAAATTTGCTTTGGCTAGTGGCTCTTTTCATTGTACCGCCTCCTCACATCTTCCTGCGAAAATACGCCCGCAGCGCGTAGCGTCCGAGCCATATGACTATTACCAGTGTCCCGACGGTTACGCCGACAATCATCAGCGTCCGCGTATTGACTATGTACGCGACAAAAACCAGTATCACAGCGGGTATTTGTATCAGCTTCAAAAGCGCGGAGTCGGCCGCGAGGGCTATAGCTTTGCCGCGCTCGTCCGTAGCGGCGGCCTGCTCGTCCTCGTATTTAGCGGGGTCTTTAGCAAGCCGCCTGTACTTGTTGATATTATATATCGCCGGAAAAAGCGGCACACCCACTGCCATACTCAAAACAGTATCAAGCGAAAACTCCCGCCGCGACAGCCACACAACCACAAGGCTAAAGCCAAGCCCGAATATGACAGGGAAAACGATAGATTTTATGAGTTCCGATTTTTTCATTATTGCAATACCTCCTTTTTGTACAGTTAACAGTTATCAAATATCAGATATCAGAGACGTTATGACAATTGATAATTGATAATGAATAATTGATAATTACGGGGGGTTGGACGTTGGCTGCGTCCGCGCGGCGCGGGGAACCACCCCGCCGCCTGCGGGCGGCACCCCTCCCAAGAGGGGAATAGGACGAGGGCAGGACGGGGGTAGGACGGGGGTAGGACGAGGGTACGCCATTTCCCCGCGTCCTACGTCCAAATTCCCCTCTTGGGAGGGGTGGCGCGTAGCGCCGGGGTGGTTTCCCCGCGCCGTGCGCGGACGTAACTCCGCGATATCCACAATAGGAAGCACTACGCAGGGTTTCCCCGCGCCGTGCGCGGACGTAACCCCGTCCAACGTCCCGGCGCATTGCGCCGGGACAGGGCAGGGCGTTGCCCTGTCCGTCTTTGCGAAGCCGCCACCGCACTTGCGATACGTACAATTGTTATGCGGCGAAGCAATCCAGGGTTGACGTAGTAGTCCTACGATACGTTAGACGTATGTTTTCCGCCCGGCACTGGATTGCTTCGCACCTGTAACAGGGTACGTATCGCAAGCGTACCGGTGCTTCGCAATGACGGGGGCGGGCGCTTCGCCGATACGGAGGAGACCGTAGCGCGTGACTTCGGAGCTTCGGCAGTCGTTACCCCCCCTCACGTTCGTTGCCCACGCCTCACATTCCCCCCGCCTCACATTCTTTTCCTATAATATATTACAAAAACCTCCTTCACGGCGTAGCTGAGTAGCAGTATCCCGCCCAGAAGCTTTTTTATTAACGCTTCGTTGTCAATATTATATATAATCAGAAACGAACCCGCGAACAGCATTATTATTGTGACAATCCACGCGCTGTTTCCGGCGCGGTGGTTTATGTTTTTCCCCCGCTCGTCCGTTAGCGCGAGCTGGCTTTCCTTGCGCTCCTCGTCCGTGACTTTTCCGAACACGCGCTTGATTACAAACGACGTTATTATGCAGAACGCAAGCCAGAGCGCCATTGAGATGTAAAACGTAAACTCACTGTCGCCCCAAATCGCCTTAGCTATTACGATGGCGGCTATGTTTCCCACAACCATCAACAGCAGAAAGAGCTTGTTCATCTTATCGAACTTGTTCATTATGTAGCACCTCACATCTTGCGCCTGTAGTAGGCCTTGCAAAGTCGCTTGACACATTGCGTCGCGAAACCCGCGGTTATCAGCGCGACTGAAACGTTGTTTTCTCCCAGCCAAAAAGAAATTATTCCGGTTATAGCTAAAATGTGATACATAAGAAAGCTTGCGGTCACGCTTGCCCGTGCTTCAATTGCCCGTCCGCGCTCGTCGTTCTCGGCTAAAGCGTTTTCTTTGGCAACTTTTGGTCTAAGTATTCTGCGGACAATATCAATCCACAGCGGAATAACAAAGCCCGCAATTATCGCGAAAGATACGATACGCAGCCACAGCGGCGGCAGCGGCGGACGCTCGGTCTGATACTTTATAGTTGCGGAACCTACCGCAAGAACCGTAATAGTTACTATCGCGGCGCATATTAAAATAGTCACTATCAGATTCCGCCATTCGTGATTGCCCTTTTTCATAGTCCCTCCCCGCGCAAAAGCGCGACAATTATTCATTATTCACTATTAACTATTCATTGTAAAGAAATATGTCCTCAATTTTCAGATTGAAATACCGCGCGAGTTTGAACGCGAGGATAATCGACGGATTATAGCGTCCGTTCTCGAGCGAGCCGATAGTTTGGCGCGAAACGCCGACGGCCTCCGCAAGCTGCTCCTGCAATACTCCGCGCTCTTTGCGAAGCTCCTCAAGCCTGTTTTTCGTGTAATCACCCCCCCAATGACAAGTTGACTTTCCGTTATTATAACATACGCGTTTGCAAATGTCAAGTGTACTTTCCATATTTGTCGAAATTGGCCGCGCACGGCGCGGGAAAACCACCCCGCACCTGCGGGGGCACCCCTCCCAAGAGGGGAATAGGACGGGGATTGGACGGGGGTTGGACGGGGATTGGACGGGGCTACGTAGGGGCGGGTGCGAAACCCGCCCAACCCCGCGCAGTGCGCGGGCGTAACCCCGTCCACCGTCCCGGCGCAATGCGCCGGGACAGGGCAGGGCTTCGCCCTGCCCGTCATTGCGAGCCGCCACCGCACTTGCGATACGTACCATTGATATGCGGCGAAGCAATCCAGGGTTGACGTAGTACCCTGCGATACGACGTATGTTTTCCCCCCGGCACTGGATTGCTTCGCACCTGTAACGCCCTACGTATCGCGAGCTTACCGGTGCTTCGCAAAGACGGCGCACGGCGCCGGGACGGTGGACGCGCCGGGACGGTGGACGGGGGCTGGACGTAGGTATTGGGCTTGGATTGCTTCGCGCGGCTCGCAATGACGGTGCGCCGGGACGGGGGAGGTCGCCGTTCCGGCGCACCCCGCGCACGGCGCGGGGGAGGGCGGGTTTGAAACCCGCCCCTACGTCCTGCCCTCCAAAGCCCCCCTCTTTAGAGAGCGCACGTGCCGCCCGCAAGCGCGGGGGGTGCCTCCCGCAGGACGCAACCCTCGTCCAAACTCTCGTCTCTGATATCTGATATTTGTTAACTGTTATTTGTAATTCCGTCTCTGATATTTGATATTTGATAACTGTTAACTAATACACTTTCCTCTTGCGAAAGCGGCTGATATATGTTATACTTATAATAAAACTACAGTAGCGAAGTTATGGAGGTATCTTTATGACAGTTCAGGAAATATGTATCAATCGGATAACCACGCTCCCGGAACCTTTAGCGCGGCGCGTTCTCGGTTATATTGACGCGCTGGTCTATAATGACCCGGCTACTATCGACGACGACACGGATTACCTCAAATCCATACCGGGTATGTGGGAATCTATTGAGGAAGGAAGCCGAACACCAAGTTCTGAATGTATAGCATTGGAGGAAATATGGCCTGATGTATTACATTGAAGTTACGAGGCAAGCCGAAAAAGATATGCGGCTGATTGAACGCAGTAAATTAAAGGATAAGGCGGCTGAATTATTGAATATAATTCACGAAAACCCATACCAAAACCCTCCGCCTTATGAAAAATTACGCGGTTCCGACAACAGATACTCGCGGCGAATAAATGAACAGCACCGCCTTGTTTACGAAATCAACGGCGGCACTATCAAAATCCTGCGTATGTGGACGCATTATGAAAGGATTTAACTAATGAAAAACATACTCCTGTTTCATCAGGGCGCGGAGCTTATCCCTGAAATAACGCGTATCGCGCCCGGGTACGAGGTTATCGCCGTGAACCACCAGACCGACCTTACCGTATTGCTGCCGGACGCGGAGATTATCGCGGGCTACGGCGGCGGCCTCGGCAAGTGGGTGTCGTCACCCGCTCTGAAGTGGGTTCAAACGTGGTCGGCGGGCGTGGACGCTATACCGCTGGACGAACTCAAAACCCGCGGCGTAATCGTCACAAACGCGAGCGGAATACACGGCAAACCTATAGCGCAGAGCGTTTTCGCGTTCATACTGTCACTAGCGCGCGGACTTGATATAGCCTACAAAGGACAGGTGCGGCAACACTGGGCGCCTCCGCCGGGAAAACTCTCGGAGGGCATATATTCGCAGGTTTTTGAACTCACCGGGACGACTATCGGCATACTCGGCGCGGGAACGATAGGCGCGGAGACTGCGCGTATAGCGAAGGTTTTTGAAATGAACACGGTGGGGCTTGCCACAACGGACGCTCCACGCGAGTATTTCGATAAAATCTACACGAGTGCCGACGCCGGCAAGCTCTATAGCGAGTCCGATTTCGTTGTAAACATACTGCCCTACACCCCAAAGACGCGCAAGTTCGTCAACGCGGCGGCCTTCGCTCAAATGAAAAAGACGGCTGTATATATCTCGGTAGGCAGGGGACCCACAACCGACGGCGACGCGCTCCTAAACGCGCTCGAGCGCGGGACAATCGCCCGCGCGGGGCTAGACGTAACCGACCCCGAACCGCTCCCGGACGGCCACCCCCTATGGTCTGCCCCAAACCTCTACATTACGCCGCACTTCTCAGGAAGCACCCAGTTCTACGCCGAGCGGGCAGCTGAAATATTTCTTGAAAACCTTAAGGCGTATGTAGCGACCGGTGCGCCCGTTCGCAATGTGGTCGATTTATCCGAGGGATATTAACACAATGAATATGTAATAGTGAATAATGAATAATTACGGGGCTTGGACGCGGTTACGTCCGCGCACGGCGCGGGGATACCACCCCGGCGCTACGCGCCACCCCTCCCAAGAGGGGAATTTTGTCTCTGCGTTTCTGTAAGATTACGGCAACTTCGCAACCCTCGTCCTATTTTCGTCCTATTCCCCTCTTGGGAGGGGTGCCGCCGCAGCGGCGGGGTGGTTTCCCGGCGCACCGCGCCGATACACGGGACGAGGGTTTGGGCGCGGGTTATTGTATCCCAAAAAGCTAAAAAGTCCGTCATTGCGAAGCGCCGGGAAGCCTAACATACAACGCGGTTATAGGCGCGAAGCAATCCAGTGCCGCAGTCCGCAGATACGTAAGTTACGCTCCCGGCACTGGATTGCCGCGCCGGTCTCAATGGTACGTATCGCAAACGTTCCGCGGCTCGCAATGACGGGCAGGGGCAAGCCCCGCCCCGGCGCACCGCGCCGATACGTGGGACGAGGGTTTGGACGCGATTAGTTTCGCAAGAGTTCAATTAACTATATCATTATTCTATTTTTGTCAAGAGGGAACAACAAAGCTGTGGACATTACTTTCAAATACGGGCTTGATAACGCCGACCTCGCGCAGGTTACGCGCTTGCTTCAGGGTTCCTACTGGGTGCCGGGGATAACCTTGCCGGACGCTGAAAAGATGTGGGCTAACTCCGCCGTCGTCGTCAGCGTGTACGACGGTGAGACGCAAATCGGCTGTTGCCGCGCTATAAGCGACACGGTGCGCTTTGCCTACGTTATGGACGTGTTCATTGCCGACGCGTATCGCGGGCGCGGGATTGGTCAGCGAATGTTAAAATTCCTGCTTGCCGCCCCGGAGCTTGCCACCGTTTACCACAAGGTACTTTTGACCCGCGACGCGCACAAGTTCTATGAAAAGTCCGGGTTCAAGCTATTCTCACGCCCCGGCGATATCTACGAAATCAGAACGGAGAACCCCTATGCAAATCAATAATCCGCTGACGCGCAAAATAGCGCGTTCGGCTATGATTGGCGCGCTTTACTTCACGCTTACGGTCGCGCTCGCTCCTATCAGTTACGGAGCGTTTCAGTTCCGCGTTGCCGAGGCCTTATGCGTCTTACCGTTCCTCTTTCCCGAGTGTACGATAGGGCTTACGCTCGGGTGTATGTTCGCGAATATATTCGGAGGCTTCGGCCTGCCGGACGTTGTATTCGGGAGCCTCGCGACGCTACTTGCCTGCGTCTGCACGGCTAAGTGCCGCGTGCGGCAACTCGCACCGCTGTTCCCGGTGATTACAAACGGCATTATAGTAGGTGCGCTGATAGCCTGGGTAGACGTCCCCGCAGACCCGCTCTCGGCGTTCCCGCTAATAGCCGCGTCAGTAGCCTTCGGCGAACTAGCCGTAGGCTACGTACTGGGGCTGCCGCTACTGATAGCGTTGCAAAAAACGCTGAAACGCGCGTGAAAGAACCGCCATAGTCCAGTACCCCCGTCCTTATCCCCTCTGTGGAGGGGTGCCGCCCGCAGGCGGCGGGGTGGTTTCCCGCGCCGTGCGCGCCGTACCCCCGTCCTACCTACGTATCAGCGAAGCGCCCGCCCCCGTAAGGGCAGGGCTTCGCCCTGCCCGTCATTGCGAAGCCGCCACCGCACTTGCGATACGTAACATTGAAACGCGGCGAAGCAATCCAGGGTTGACGTAGTAGTCTGTGATACGTAGGGACGTAAGTTTCCCCCCCGGCACTGGATTGCTTCGCACCTGTAACGTCCTACGTATCGCAGGCTTACCGGTGCTTCGCAAAGACGGCGCACGGCGCCGGAACGTGGGACGTGGGAGGGCGGGTTTGAAACCCGCCCCTACGAACCGCCGCAGAACCGCCGCAAAACCGCCGCCGCGCCAATTAGCCGCTCAACCTATAAGGAGGCACTATTATGAAACATCGTTTTATCGCGCTGCTTATTACCTCCGCGCTTATTCTCGCTCTTGCCGCCTGTTCGGCGGGGTATGATACTACCGCCGTTAACGGCGACCGGGGCAATGGTGCGGTTATGCCGCCGCAGAACGTCTCGAAGGGTCCTGTCGCCGACAGTGCCGCCATTGAGGGCGGCTTTGGCTACGATATGTCAGCGGAGGCGGCTCCGCAAGCTCCCGGCTACATCAGCGGGGCAAAAGAGCCGCCGGCTTCGGACGGCCGCAAGCTCATCAAGAGCGCGTCCTACAGTATCGAAAGCACGGACTTCGACGCGTCGCTCACCGCGCTTGACGGTATCGCGGCTATGTTCGGCGGCTACGTGCAGGACAGCTCGGTTTCCGGCGGCACCGCGCTCTACGGCTCCTATATGCTGAAAACCGCTTACTACACGCTTCGGGTGCCGTCCGCGTCCTTTGAAGCCGCGCTTCAGTCTGTCGGAAATATCGGCAACGTTACCGACAAGTCCTCTAACACGCAGGATATTTCAGACGTTTACTACGACACCGAAACGCGTATTAAGACCACCAAGACAAAGATTGACCGCCTGACCCTTTTGCTGGAGCAGGCGGACAATATGGAGAACATCATACAGCTCGAAAACGCCCTCTCAAACGCGACCTACGAACTCGAGAGCCTAACGGGAACGCTGAAATCCTACGACAGGCAGGTCGATTATTCAATCATAAGCGTCTACCTGCACGAAGTCGCTAAAGTGAGCGACCCCGTAAAGCCGCCCCCGGTAACGCTTTCCGAGCGCGTAGCCCTGGCGTTCAGAAACGGCTTCGACGGTATGGTGCGAACGCTTGAAAACCTGCTAGTATGGGCAGCCGAATCCGTATTCGGAATAATAATTTTCCTCGCGGCGGTAGTGATTATAGTCCTCTGCGTAAGACGCTCGCGCCGCAAACGCGCGAAAGCGGTAACAGCTAAGTTTGAAACGGAAAAGGACGCGGAATAAGCGGCACGTGTAACATAACAAATCCGGGCGGTCACAATGACCGCCCGGATTATTATATTTACCTAATTACCAAGCGCGCGTTTACCTTTTCCTACAGCCAGACCCAGCAGGCAGATTACAACGCTAACCGCCATACCAATAAACAGCGAGTCGAACGTTATCGCGCCGTTTAGCGGCGGGATACCGAACAGCAGCACGCAGAGCGGGCTTATTACTACGGACACTATGATAAACTTGCTGTCAACCCTTCGCGGAGCCCAGAGCGCAAGCACCATCGGCATAAATATTACCGAGCCGCGCAGTCCCATTGACATAAACGCGAAGGAGAGAATTGCCTCGTGACCTAAGACCTCGCTCATTACGCAGGCCAGGACTAGTACCGCGATTATGAACACGCGGCTGATTAGCAGGTTCTTTTTTGGCTCGTCAAACTTGCGCGTTACTTTCTTTACAATATCGTTATTGAGAATAGTGCTAATCCCGAGCGACAAGCCCGCGCCTGTGCCTACTACCGCGATTAACAGCGTCGCAAGCACAACGCCGCCGAGCAGGGGAGGCATATGGTGCATAATGAACTCTGTAAGCGCGGTTTTAGCCCCAAGCCCCGCGTATTCGGCGGCGTGAACGCGCATATACATACCAATCAGTATGCCGCCCGCGCCAATCGGCGGTATCAACACCGCGCTTGCGAGCGCGCCTATGCGGCTCTGCTTGTCGTTTCTTCCGGCTATTACCGCCTGTGCGTAGCTTTGCGTTGTCAGTACGCCCAGAATGAGCGATACTCCCGCGCCGATATCTTTTCCGGCTCCCCGGGCAAAGAGGCTGAGGAAGTTGACCTTGTTCCCCTCCGCCGCTTCTACGCCGTGTATGCCGTCAAGCAGAGGCGTTAAGCCGCCCGTCAAATGCAGGACTATCAAGCCGCCGCCTATCATAGCCACATAGAGCAGTACAAGCTTGACTACCCCCACAAGCCCCGCCGCCTTGACGCCGCCGAAGATGACGTACATCGCCATTAGCACAGCGGATATAGCGAGCGCGGGAATAGTCCCGAGCCGCGGCGCTACAACCGCGATAACCGCGAGCGCCGCAAGCAGCTGCGAGATGATATTGATAAATATACCGACGGACGACAGCACGGACGAGAGCATACCCGCCGTCGAGCCGTATTCTTTTGAAACAATGCTGACAAGCGTTGACTGTCCGCTTATCTTGAACTTATGAACGAAGCCGATTGCCAGTATCAGACAGGCAATGCCGCCGCCGAGCGTAAACCACCACGCCGACAGGCCGTAGTTATACGCAAGCTCCGCCGTACCTACAGTGGACGAGCCTCCTACGAGCGTTCCCATTATCGCCCCCGCGACTATCGCGGCTCCCGTTTTACCGCCGCCTGTCGCGAAGTCCGCCGCGCTCTTTACCTTGCGCCCAGAATACAGACTGAGCGCGACGATTACGACGAGTGTTACCACAAGCCCTACTATATGCCAAGTTGTCATTAGACCATACTCCCTACCTTATCCGGGATTATCAATGTAGCTCCGGTTTTGCCGACCACTTCCTCAACAGTTATGCCGGGAGCGGTTTCCTCAAGCACTAAACCCGCGTCGGTGCGGTGGAGAAGCGCAAGCTCCGTGACGATATAGTCAACTTCGCCCGCCGCTGTGAGCGGAAGCGTGCATTTTTTGAGGATTTTAGGATTGCCCTTCTTGTCGCAATGCTCGGTCATTATAATAACCTTTTTCGCGCCCGCGACTAAGTCCATCGCGCCGCCCATTCCCGCCGCCGTTTTCCCGGGAACCATCCAGTTTGCGAGATTGCCCGCTTCGTCCACTTCGTAGGCTCCGAGTACGGAGACAGCTACGTGGCCGCCGCGAATGTAGCCAAAGCTTGTGAAACTGTCGAAGCAACTGCCGCCCTCGCGAAGCTTGCTTATATGCCCCGCAGCGTCCACTACGTCCGGGTCTGTCCATTCGCCCTCGTCGGGAGGACCGTTTAAGCCTATAGCTCCGTTTTCAGTATCCACCCAAACGTCTATGCCCTCCGGCAAGTGATTGAGGCAGAGCGTCGGCATACCTATACCGAGATTTACTAAATCGCCGTCCTCAAAAAACCTCGCGGTTCTGTTGGCGATAAGGTCGCGTCCTTGTAAAGCCATTTTTTTATATACCTCCTATTCAGCCTTGACGGCGGCTTGCACAACCGCGTCAACCAATGCGCCGGGCGTCATAATAGCGTCCGGGTCAAGGCTTCCGACGGGGACGATTTCCTCCGCCTCGACAATAACCCAGTCGGCGGCAGTCGCCCAAACCTGGTTGAAATTCCGCGCCGTGCGGTGATAGACCACGTTGCCCATTTCGTCGGCTTTCCAGGCGTGAATTAACGCAACATCGCCGCGCAACGCTTTTTCGAGCAGATAGTCCTTGCCGTCAACGTTGATTACAGGCTTGCCCTCGGCAATCGGAGTGCCAAGCCCGGTAGGCGTAAGCACGCCGCCGATACCCGCGCCACCCGCGCGGACGCGCTCGCAAAGCGTACCCTGCGGAACGAAGGTTACGTTGAGTTCTCCCGCGACAACTTTTTCGACAGTCTCGGTATTGCTCCCGATATGCGAGCAGGTTATGTGCTTAATGCGTCCGTCGTGGACAAGAAGCCCTATGCCCTGTCCCTTGACGCTCGTGTTGTTTGAAATGACATTTATGTCTTTAACGTCGTTTTTGATAATCGCCTTAATAAGCGTTTCAGGTACGCCGACATTGACAAACCCGGGAATAAGCACGGTCTGCCCGTCCTTAACGCGTTCCACGGCCGTCTCAATGGTGGTGACTTTGCTCTTAGCCATAATTGCGTAATCTCCTCTTTTTTCAGTTTACAGATATCAAATATCAAATATCAGAGACGAGGGTTAGGACGTTTGGTTGCGGAGGGACGTAGGGGCGGGGTTTCCCAGCCCCGCCCGGATTACGCAACCCACGTCCAACCCTCCGTATCAGTGTAGGGGACGATGCCCACATCGTCCCGCGGGTTCATCAATCCCACATTCTGCGGAACGGGGCGATGTGGGCATCGCCCCCTACATTAGACCGCAAAAGGTTTTAGGACAGGGTTGATATTACAATGTTTCAGTACAGGTCAAATTATCCCGCGTCTAATATTTGATATTTGATATTTGATAACTGTTATTTGTACTACACTGCTTTCCAGGTTGCCGAGAGGGTTTTTTCGTCGCGCAGGGTGTGGCGCTTGATGCCCAGGAGTTCGCGGGCGTCCTCCGCTGTCGCTATTTCGCGTTGGGCTAGTTTTGAGATTTCTACGGCGCGTTCGACTAGCTGAACGTTTGTCGCGATTTGACCGCGCGCGTAGTAGATGTTGTCCTCCAAGCCCACGCGAAGCCCGTCCGCGCCTAGCGCCAGTCCCGCGAATAACATCGGGAGGTGCGCCTTGCCGATACCTGAAACGCTCCAGGTAGCCCCCGCCGGGAGCTTATTCACGAGGAACGCGAGGTTCTCGGTCGTACCCGGCATACTGCCGCCTACGCCCATTATGAACTGTATATGCGGCGGCTCGGGGATATTATGCTTCTTGACGTAGTACATAACGCTGTCGATATGCCCGGTGTCAAAAACCTCGAACTCCGGCTTGATATCCTCTTTGACAACTTCGTCCGCGAGGTAATTGAGGAAGCGCGGTGAATTTTCAAAGATATAGCTGTTAGCCCAGTTAATCGTATTAGGGTCAAAACTGCACATCTCGGGGTGCAGAGCCGCGAGGTGCTGAATACGCTTCTGGTCCTCGTACTCGCCTCCGCTGGTCGTGAGGTTGATTAGAATGTCAACCCCGGCTACTTTGCAAGCGGCGCGGGCGGCTTCCACGGCGTCGGTGAATTTCTGAAGCGACATAGATTTGTAGCCGATTTCGAGTTTCCCGGCGACTTCTTTGTCCTCGCGGACGTGGATATGGGCAATCGACGCGCCCGCCTTAGCGCAGGCGACAATTTGTTCCGCCAGTTCGTCCGCCGTATACGGCACGGTAGGAGCCTGCTCCTTCTTAGTACCCGCCCCGCATAAGCAGACCTGAATTATGATTTTGTTAGATTTAGCCATTGTTTCCTCCAATGAATAGTGATAGTGATAGTGAATAGTGAATAATGAATAAAGAATAATGTAAACTCAAAAGCTCCGATAAAAGATTTGAAATTATTCATTATTCATTATCAATTGTCAATTAAATTACACCGGGTCGTCCATAAACTTTTTTGCCAGCTTAAAAACTTCAAACAGCTGCTTATCGCGTTTAGCCAGGAGCGCCTGTTTATCTACGCCGCTGTAGTCGTAGAAGCCCTTGCCGCTTTTTAGCCCCAGTTCGCCCTTTTCAACGTGTTCGGCGAGGGAGGAGGGCATATCGACCGGCTCGGGAGGCGTGTAGCTCTTGTTTTTATAGTTATTAGCCGTCATATCAAGCCCGCCGAAGTCCGCGCGTTTGCACAGCCCCAGCACTACCGCGCGGGGGATAAAGCTCGCTTTGACCGCCTTGTCAATATCCTCCGGCGTGCAGTAGCCGTTGTCCAGAAGATAGAACAGCTCGGTATTAAGAACCATCTGCATACGGTTCGCTATATAGCCCTGAATGAATTTCTTCATAAGAACGGGGGTCTTGCCGCATTTTTCAAGCAGCGCGACCGTGATATCGGCGTACTCCTGCGGAGCCTGTTCGGCTTTGACGACCTCAACGAGCGGGATAAGCTGCGGAGGCGCGTACCAGTGGGCTATAACCGCCTGTTTCAAGCGGCGTTCGGGAATAAGCCCGAATACGTTCAGCCCGGACGTGTTCGAGGCGATAATAACATCGTCCTCCAGGCACTTGTCGAGCTGTTCATAGAGCGCAAGCTTCGCGTCCTTATTCTCGACAATTGTTTCCTGAATATACTGCGCTCCGGCGACAGCTTCCTCCACGGTAGACGCAAAACTAACGCGATTGTAAACCGCGTCAATGTCCTTGGCGTCAAGCAAGCCTTCCTCCGAGAAGGTCACAATACTCTTATGCAGTGTTTCCTGCGCCTTTTTTCGGGTATCCTCCGAGCGCGTCCACATAGTTACTTTGTAGCCGCCCATAGCGAAGATTTGCGCCATACCGGGTCCCATAGTACCCGCGCCCAGCACGGCGATTTGCTTTATTTCGTCCAGTGATTTCAAGGGTGTCAACTCCTTTTAATTTCAGTTAACAGTTATCAAATATCAAATATCAGAGACGGGGGCGGGACGTAGGGGCGCGATTTATCGCGCCCTATTCCCGCTCCCTGCCCCCTTCGCGCACGAAGGGGGTGCCGCCCGCAGGCGGCGGGACGTAGGGACGCGGTTTATCGCGCACTATTCCCGCTCCCTGCCCCCTTCGCGCACGAAGGGGGTGCCGCCCGCAGGCGGCGGGGGTTGGTCTTTAAGGGTTACCGCAATTCTTAGAGAACAACCCCCGCCTCTGCGGAGGCACCCCCTTCTCCGGAAGGGGGCAGGGGCTGAGTTCTGTAAATCCTGCATTACTAATACAAGGTTTAGAACTTTCCTTCTTCCCACGCTACGAGCCTTACAAAGCCGCCGTCGGCCATTTCGCAGCGGAAGGGGAACGCGGCTATTGTCATACGTTTGCCGCTTACCTCGTCGATGTCGCCTCCGGCGTTTTCTACTGTTACAACGCCGTGCTGCATAAAGAGGCGGTGGCAGGGTTCGTAGTCGTGGAATTTTTCAGACGCGTCGTGTCCCGTAGCGTCCTTGTAAGCGGTATCAAGCCAGGGCATTTGCTCTTTCAGCGGATAGTGCCAAAGCGGAGCGTCAGTCGCGCCCCAGGTGCCGCTTATGCCCTTAATCTTTTTTTCGTGAATGAGCCACTTAGCGACTTCGGGACCCATACCGGGGTAGTAGTTATAATACTTGTCATTATTCTTGCGCCACAGACGCTGGAAGCCGGTGTTCACGACAACCCAGTCATTCGGGCGGATTTCGAGATTGTCCTTTTTGAGTGCCTTTTCAAAATGCTCGGGCTTCAGCTCTACCCAGATGTCGCCGAATTTTGTGGGGTCGCCGCCCGCCGCGTCCCATTTAGCGTTGAACTCGTCAAAGAGGTAGGTCATATCGAGTATAACGCCGCTGCCGATACAATGCTCAAGCGGGATTTCTGCGAAAGTATAACCGTAACGCTCGCGGTCGACTTCCTCCTCGTGGAGGACGTGGTTAGGAGCGTCCATATGCGTTCCGGCGTGAAGCGTCCCGGTATAGGTCATCGTTCTCTTATGGAAGCGTCCGAGATACTGCCCGCGCGGAAAAGCGAGGTCGGCGCGAGGCCCGGGAAACGGCCAAAGCGGCGTGTCAACGCCCCAGGGATTAGAAAGGTCGTGGATTTTCGTCATAGTGGACTTGTCCAAATGGAACTTGCTCTTGTCAAGCGGCATATAAGCCATAGTAGTATTCCTCCGTAATATAATGAATAGTTAATATTTAATAATGAATAATGCGAGAATTTAAGCGTTAGCGCGGAGATTTAAGAGTTCGTCATTGCGAGCGCCGGGAGGCTCAACATACAACCAAGGTTTAGGCGCGAAGCAATCCAGTAGGATAAGCCTCAGATACCGTAAGTATAAGCCACAGATACGTAAGTTACGCTCCCGGCACTGGATTGCCGCGCCGGTTTCAATCCTACGTATCTTACGCGTTCCGCGGCTCGCAATGACGGGCTGGGGCTACGCCCCGCCCTCGGCGCACGGCACCGGGACGGGGGAGGGCGGGTTTGAAACCCGCCCCTACGGGCGTGTAATAACGCGCAAACGCACCCCGCGTCCAAACCCCACGTCTCTGATATTTGATATTTGCTAACTGTTAACTGGATTAGCCCACCGCGACTAGGCCGCCGTCGGGGTAGAGGATATTGCCCGTCATAAAGTCGCTTGCGGGAGCCGCGAGGAACACTACCGTTCCCACACAGTCGTCCGGCTGCGCCATACGGCGTAGCGGGAGGTCTGCCGCCTGTCCTTTGAGGTATTCCTCAATCGGGATTCCGGCGTCCGCCGCGCGTTTCTTGAAAATCTCGGACATCATCGGGGTTTCGGTAATGTTCGGACCAATCGCGTTAACGGTAATACCGAAGGGGCCGAACTCGCTCGCGAGCTGTTTCGTAAGCATATCCACCGCGCCCTTTGTGGCACAGTAGCCGGCGTTGCCGGGGGTTTTAGTGGCAATCTTGCCGCGAACGCTTGAAAGGTTGACAATCTTGCCGTAGCCGTTAGCCTTCATATGCGCTCCGAAGTGTTTCGCCGTCGTCATAACGGAGGTAACGTTCGCCGTAAGCATCTGCGCGAATACAGCCAAATCGAAGTCCAGCGCGTCCTGCTTCTTGTTGAAACCCTGCGCGTTAACAAGTATGTCCACTTTTCCGAGTTTTGAGACGGAAGTTTTAACAAGCGCGATAACGTCGGCTTCGACGGAAGCGTCACCTGTCGCGTACTCAACGCTAAGACCCGTCGCGGCCTTAATTTCGTCCTGAGCGCGTTTAAGCGCGTCCTCTTTGCGGCTCGAAATAAGAACCTTAGCCCCCGCCTGCGCTAAACCCTGCGCGATTGCCTGTCCTAAGCCGCCCGCGCCGCCGATTACAACCGCGCCCTTGCCTGTTAAGTCGAATAATGCCATTTGTAGTACCCTCCAGTTATATTAATGAATAGTGAATAGTTAATAATGAATAATGGGACGATTGTCATTGCGCGGGGTATATGAACCGCGTTGCCGCGCAAGCCTCGTTCTACGTTCTACGTCCAATGACCTACGTCCTACGTCTTACGTCCCGGCGCACCGTCTTTGCGAGCGCCGGAAAACTTAACATACAACCAAGGTTTAGGCGCGAAGCAATCCAGTAGTATAAGCCACAGATACCGTAAGTTACGCCCCCGGCACTGGATTGCCGCGCCGGTCTCATTGCTACGTATCGCAAGCTTACCGCGGCTCGCAATGACGGGGGAGGGACGGAGTACGGTCGCTGCGGCGGGAGACCACCCCGGCGCTTCGCGCCACCCCTCCCAAGAGGGGAATTTGCCTGTTCCATCTCCGCAACCCTCGTCCAACCCATCGTCTCTGATATTTGATATTTGATAACTGTTATTTAATCCAAAAGCTCAATAATATCAGCCGTTCCCATACCTCCCGCTATGCAGAGGCTCGCGAGGCCGTACTTGACCTTGCGGCGGCGCATTTCGTACAGGAGCGTTACCAGTATACGGCAGCCGCTCGAGCCTACGGGGTGACCCAGGGCAATCGCGCCGCCGTTGACGTTTGTTATATCGGTGTCAAGCCCTAATTCGTTGATACAAGCCACGGACTGCGCCGCGAAGGCTTCGTTCAGCTCGACCAGGCCGAGGTCTTTAACAGTCAGCCCCGCGCGGTCTAAGGCCTTGCGCGTCGCGGGAACTGGACCAATGCCCATATAGCGCGGGTCAACCCCGGCGTTCGCGAACGATACAAACCTCGCAAGCGGCTTGAAGCCTAAGGCTTCGGCGGTTTCGCGAGCCATAAGAAGTACCGCGCTCGCTCCGTCGTTGCGTCCGCTTGAACTTCCGGCGGTCGTAACTCCGTCCTGCTTGAAAACAGGTTTTAGCTTCGCGAGTTTTTCAAGGGTGGTTTCGCGGGGGAACTCGTCCGTGTCGAAAACAATCGGCTCGCCCTTGCGCTGCGGGATAGTTACGGGGACGATTTCGTCCTTGAATTTTCCGTCCGCGATGGCTTTCAACGCCCGCTGCTGCGAACGCAGTGAGAACGCGTCCAAGTCCTCGCGTTTCAGATTATACTTTTCAGCTACGTTGTCGGCTGTCATACCCATATTAAACCGTCCGTAGGTTTCGTTAGGCTGTGACTGGAACTGCCCTTCGGTGAGGCTGTCAAGCAGCTCCGTAGAGCCTGTCCCCAGACCAAAACGCGCGTTTCTGATATAGAACGGCGCCATAGACATAGATTCCGTACCGCCCGCGATAACAATATCGCAGTCGCCGGACTGAATAGACATAACGCCGTTATTGACGGCGCAAAGCGCGGAGGCGCACTGGCGCATAACGGTATAGGAGGGAGTTTCCTCCGGTATTCCGGCGCGGAGAGCCGCGATACGCGCGATATTGGGGTTGTCGCTGGACTGACGGCAGTGACCCAGCACGACCTCGTTAACCTTCGCCGGGTCAAGCCCCGAGCGGTCGAGGATAGCCTTAAGCACTACCCGCGCAAGCTCCTCCGGCGGTGTGCTTTTGAGCGTGCCGCCGATTGTCCCGACAGCCGTCCGGACAGCTTCGACTATTACAACATCTCTCATTGTAAAACGTTTCCTTTCGTTACAGGCAAGGGAAATATTAGTACAGCACTGTGTACAGATACCATTATACTCCCTTTAGCACAGTAATGTCAAGGGCTTTTTTCAGTTATCAGATAGCAGACAGCAAATAACAGATAGCAAATAACAGATAACAGTTATCAAATATCAAATATCAAATATCAGAGACGGGGGTTTGGACGGGGGTTGCGGGGTTTCCAAATGTACGTTGCGGTCTGTAGGTGCGAGGCTTGCCTCGCCCGGATTACTGGGGTAAAACTGGCAACCGGGGGAAATTGGCAACCGGGCGAGGCGAGCCTCGCCCCTACAGACGTGTGCAAAACCCCTCCCCGCGCCGTGCGCGGCGTAACCCCGTCCACCGTCCCGGCGCATTGCGCCGGGACAGGGCGGGGCTTCGCCCTGCCCGTGGTGCGCCCCCCGGCGCACCGTCTTTGCGAAGCCGCCACCGCACTTGCGATACGTACCGATGATATGCGGCGAAGCAATCCAGGGTTGACGTAGGTACCCAAGATACGTTGGGACGTATGTTGTCCCCCCGGCACTGGATTGCTTCGCACCTGTAACGTCCTACGTATCGCGGGCTTACCGGTGCTTCGCAAAGACGGCGCACGGCGCCGGGACGGAGGAGGGCGCCGGGACGGAGGAGGGCGCCGGGACGGAGGAGGGCGCCGGGACGGAGGAGGGCGGGTTTGAACCCCGCCCCTACGTAGCCCCTCAATCTTTCCCCCGCAACCCTCGTCCCTCCCTCCAAAGCCCCCCTCTTTAGAGGGGGGTGCGCCTCGACAACTTATGTGAACACTTTTGAAAAATCACGCTTGCAAAATTGCGGGGATTGTGTTATAATATATATACAAACCTGTAGTTAGGGTGAGGCTTTCGCCAGTTTTATCCGGGGAGGTGATTTAATTATGTTTAACATAGGCGATTTGGTCGTCTACGGCGTTTCAGGCGTTTGCAGGGTCGAGGATATTACGCGCGAACCCGACGACGCGGAGGGCGTTTTGTGTTACGTAATCAAATCGCTGTTCCAGGAACTGACTATCACTACGCCTGTAGATACTAAAATCACTATGCGCCCGGTAATCTCTAAGGAGGAAGCCGAACACCTTATCAGCAAAATTTCAGAGAACGACGTGAAAACGTTTAACAGCCGCGAGTTCAAGGAGCTTGACACGCATTACCGGCAGTTCGTTCTGCGAAACTCCGTCCCCGACCTTATTGAGCTTACGATGTCGATTTACGCGAAGCGGCGCGACGCGCGAAACGCTAAGAAAACGCTCGGCGTTGTGGACGCGAAATACAAGAAAATAGCGGAAAGCCTGCTGTACGGGGAACTCGCCACCGCGCTCAATGTCGAAAAAGCCGAAGTGCAGAGTTATATAGCGGAAAGATTAAAGGAGATGTGAAACTATGAATATTATTAACGAAAAAGTCAGCCACAAAAAGTACGGCGAGGGCAGAGTCAGCGAGCAGAGCGAGAGCGCGGTTACGGTCGACTTCGGCGGGGAATACGGCGCGAAACAGTTTATCTATCCGTTCGCCTTTGAAACGTTTCTGGAACTTGACGATTCCAAGGCGCGGGAAAATATAACGGACGAAATAATCAAACTGCGCGAGGCGACAGCGGAAAAACTACGCCTGCGCGCGGAGGAAGCCGAACGCCAGAAAGAGCAGGAACGACTGGCGCTGCAGGAACAAAAACGCAGTGCGGCAAGACTTGCCTCCTCAAAGAAAAAAGCGAAAAAGCTCGCGGAACAGACCGAACAAAAGCTAGCGGAACAAGCGGAACAAAACGCCGCGGGCGGTTCGGGTACGTAAGCCGGCACAAGCCCCTCGCCCCGCGACAGCACGGCGCCGACACCCTTAGATATATTTCTAAGAGTGTCGGCGTTGGCTTGCCGTTATACATATACTTATGTTCCGCGCTATTTTCCGTGCTTCTCTTTCAATTCCAGCAGTTCCGTATATTTTTCAATATCCGCGCGGCTTTCAGGCGACAGGCGGCATATGCGCTCAAATAGCGGGTCGGAGGTGCCTGACAGTCTGCCTGTGATTATGAAGCCTATATCAACACCGAAGTATTCCGCGATTTTTTGCATTACGGCAATATCCGGCTCGCGTTTTTCCACTTCGTACATACCAAGCGCGCCGCCGGAGATATTCAGTTCGGCGGCAAGCGCCTTTTGTGTTAGCCCCTTGCGGTTCCGCAGATACGCTATATTTTGTCCGTACACAGCATACACCTCTTACCTATTTTATAGGCAAAAAGGCATATATGCAAGCAGTTTTCGCAAACACTCACGATAAGTTGTGGTTTTCGTAAATTACTCACGTTTTGTTGCTAAATAAGGTAATTCTTTGTGTTATAATGTTCTCATCTAAAAATCAGGAGGACAACAATATGACCGCGATTATCTACGGCGTAGGGGCAACCGCTACCAACAAAAACAGCATTTTCTGGAAAACCCTGGAACAAACGGGCGGTAAGGAATTAAAAATTGTCGCTTTCACCGATTCGCAGGAAAAATATTGGGGAACCAAAGTATTTGACCTGCCCGTAGTCAGCCCTCTGGAACTCCGAAGTTTGGAGTATGACAAAATTATCGTGGCTTCGGTAATGTCATATTCTGTCATTGAGGAATACTGCGTCAACACGCTCGGTATTCCGCGCGAAAAAATAGACACAAGTTATGTATCGTCCTCAACCGTTACGCGCGACAGGTTCCTCCGCGATTTCGCGAAAATTGTATACGACAAAAACATCAAAGGCAGCGTCGCCGAGGGAGGCGTATGCGAGGGTATTTTCGCAAAGAAAATAAACGAGCATTTTCCCGACAGAACGCTTTACTTATTCGACACTTTCGAGGGCTTTGACGCGCGGGATACGGAACTTGAAAAAGCCAAGGGCTTTTCAGCGTTTGACGCGGGGCATCTGAAGCTCGACACCGCTACGGAGGAAGCTGTGCGGAAAACTCTCCCCCACCCGGAAAAAGCGATAATCCGTAAAGGCTACTTTCCCGATAGCGCGGGAACTGTCAATGACAGGTTCGTGTTTGTAAACCTCGACTTTGACTTATATAATCCGACGCTCGCGGGTCTTGAATTTTTCCGGCCGTTGATGGTTAAAGGCGGCGTGATACTAGTCCACGACTTTTTCAACCCCGGCTATTCCGGCGTAAAAATAGCTCTGGACGAATTTTGCGAAAAGCACAACGCGGCATATATGCCGATAGGCGACGAAATAAGCGTCGCGCTGTTGATATAACGCTTGTAGGGGCGACCTTTGGTCGTCCCTACAAGCCCCTCGCTCATTTCAGCGCGCGCATTGAGTTTACCACCGCTATCGCGGCAACGCCTACGTCGGCGAATACTGCCGCCCACATTCCGGCCAGGCCTATCGCGCCTAGCGTCAGTACGACCGCTTTTACTACCAGTATGAACACTATGTTTTGCAGGACTATCCCGCGCGTTTTTCTTGCTATCGCGAGACCCGCTAAGAGCGCGGCGGGGTCGTCTGTCATTAGCACTATGTCGCTCGCTTCGAGGGCCGCGTCGGAGCCGATTTGCCCCATTGCCACGCCTATGTCCGCAAGCGCCAGTACGGGAGCGTCGTTTATGCCGTCCCCGACCATAGCCGTGAAGTGGTTTTCCTTTTGAAAACGCTCAATTGCGGCAACCTTGTCAGTTGGCAAAAGCTCTGAAAAGACGCTTGTAATACCGAGCGCGGAGGCCGTGGCGTTAGCGTTCGCGGCGGTGTCGCCTGTCAGCATAGCCGTAGCTATACCGAGTTTTTCAAGCCCCTTGATAACTGTTTTAGAGCCGGGTTTTATGTTGTCGGAGATTACTAAGCCGCCGCGGGCTTCGCCGTTGATTATTACGCCGTAGCGTCCTACTTCTACCTTGTTTCCGTTAACCGTCGCGCTTATTCCTTTGCCCGCCGTTTCCGTGAAATTTTCGACCGGGTATAAGTCCTCTTTGTTTGCCTCTACGTATAGTTTTGCCAGCGGGTGATTAGAAAATTTTTCCGCGGAAGCCGCTATTCGTAGAGCCTCCTTATCGCAGGTCACGGCCGATACCACGGGCGTTCCGGTCGTAAGCGTCCCGGTTTTGTCAAACACCACCGTGTCAACTTTCGTGAGCGCGTCAAGGAAATTGCCGCCTTTTACAAGCACTCCGCGCTTCGACGCCGCGCCTATTCCCGCAAAATACGACAGCGGCACGGACAGAACTAGGGCGCAGGGGCAGGAGATTACGAGGAATACTAAGCCTCTATGAAGCCATTCCCAGAAGCTCGCGCCGGATATGACAAGCGGCGGCACTACGGCTATCACGAGCGCGGCTATAACCACAACAGGCGTATAATAATGCGCGAACCGTGTAGTAAAATTCTCAATCGGGGCTTTCTTTTCCTGCGCTTCCTCTACGAGGCGCAGGATTTTTGATACCGCCGATTCCCCGAAGCTCGCGGTGGTTTCGATTGTCAGCACGCCGTTGAGGTTGACTACGCCCGATAACACGCTGTCGCCGCCTGAAACGTCGCGCGGCAGCGCTTCGCCCGTAAGCGCGGAGGTGTCAAGCGCCGCCGAGCCGCTCACAATAACGCCGTCAAGCGGTACGCGCTCGCCGGGTTTTACGACTATCAGCGAGCCAATCGCGACCTCGCCGGGGTCGCTGCGCGTTTCAACGCCTCCCGCAAGGACGTTCGCGAAATCCGGGCGTATGTCCATAAGCGACGTGATAGACTTGCGCGATTTTTCAACCGCGCTGTCCTGGAAGGCCTCGCCGATTTGATAAAAGAGCATAACGGCGGCGGCCTCCGGGTATTCGCCGATTGCAAAGGCCCCGATTGTCGCGATAGACATTAGAAAATTCTCGTCAAAGACCTTGCCGCGCAAAATATTCCGCGCCGCGCGAAGCAGTACGCCGTAGCCCATAAACAGGTACGCGCCCATAAACAATATAAAATTTAATGATATCGCGCCAAAAAATGTTTCTGAACCGTCGCCGAACAAGGGCAGCAGCATAGCGCCGATAAATATGAAGCCGCCTAAATACAGAAACCCGCGCTGGTTTTTTTCAGCCCGCTCCGAGGTTTCGCCGTGTTCCCCGCAATGTTCGCAGCACTCGCAAGCGCCGGTATGTGAACTGTGTTCGTTTTTTAGATTTTCCATAGTTAGATACCTTACCTTTTCACTAAGTTATTGACGTATAAAATGAACCCGTTCCTAAAATCTGCTGTACCCGCTTCTACCCGGTTCTACTCGCGTGTAGGGGCAAGGCTTGCCACGCCTGAATTGTCATAGCAATCTCGTAGGGGACGATGCCCACATCGTCCCGCCGGGTTTATCACGTTAAATTCTACGTAACGGGGCGATGTGGGCATCGCCCCCTACAATGGTTCCGCGAGATTAGTTAAAGTAGCGCAAAGAACACCCGCCGCAGACCTAAAACCCCCGTTACCCCTCGCAGACGTGCGACAGCCCTTGCGCGAAGATGTTGCTTACGTGTTCGTCAGTCAGCGAGTAGTATACGACCTTGCCGTCCCGGCGGTTTTTCACAAGGCGGCTCAGGCGAAGCGCGCGGAGCTGGTGCGAAATAGCGGATTTCGTCATACCCAGCAATACCGCGATATCGCAAACGCACATCTCCGAATGAAGCAGGGCGCAGACGATTTTCACGCGCGTAGAGTCGCTGAAAACCTTAAACAAATCAGCCAGATTGAGCAGGGCGTCCTCCTCCGGCATATGTTCGCGCACGTCCGCGACAACGTCCTCGTGAATCGTGTTACAGTCGCACCTGTCGGTATCCGCTATATACGAACTCATATCACGCCCCCATAAAACGGTTGAACAGTTGAGCTTATAAACAACTATATTATATGCCGATTGTGCGCCCTTGTCAAGAGCCTTTTGTGGGGGAATTGTGAATAAATTGTAAACATTTTTGTGGGAGGTACACGGAGATTACGTAGGGGCGGGTTTCAAACCCGCCCTCCACGCGCCGTGCGCGGGGAAATCGCCCCGGCGCGCGGCAGGGCGAAGCCAAGCCCGGGTTGACGTAGTATCCTGCGATACGTAGTCCGTAAGTTATCCTCCCGGCACTGGATTGCTTCGCACCTGTAACGTTCTGCGTATCGCAGGCTTACCGGTGCTTCGCAAAGACGGCGCACGGCGCCGGGACGCTGAACGTGGGACGTAGGACGTGGGACGTGGGACGTGGGACGTGGGGCAGGACGGGGGATACTGGGCTTGGATTGCTTCGCGCGGCTCGCAATGACGGGCAGGGCAACGCCCTGCCCTGCGCCGGGACGGCGCACCCCGCGCACGGCGCGGGGGAGGGCGGGTTTGAAACCCGCCCCTACGTCACGCGGCGCACCTTTCGTCCAAAACCCCCGTCTCTGATATTTGATATCTGATAACTGTTATCTGAACTAACGTCTCTGATATTTGATATTTGATAACTGTTAACTATCTCAAAAGCGCACCCTCTTCCTCGGGGGCGTTTGTGCTTGTTGTGGAGAAGTAGTTTTCGAATACGGCTTTTGCTATGTTTGCCACCGAGCTTCCCGAGCCGCCTTTTTCTACTACTACCGCTACGGCTATCTCGGGGTTTTCGTAGGGGGCGTAGGCTATGAAAACCGCGTTGTTTTCTACGCCCGTTCCGAACTGAACCGTACCCGTTTTAGCCGCCACGGGGACGCTGTAATGCCCGAAGGTGCTGTAGGCCGTGCCGGAGAGGTTTGTCACAACACCGCGCATACCCTTTTGCAAGGCCAGAAAGCAATAGGGGTCGGCGTTAACGGCGGGCAGGGCGGGCGCGTCGTATTCGCGGACGGTTAGGGAGTTATCGCGCGTCTTAACGCTTTTCAGAAAGTGCGCGGCGTTGCGAACCCCGCTGTTCGCTATAGTCGCGCAGTAGCTCGCGAGCTGAACCGGGGTAAAGTTATTGTAGCTCTGCCCTATTGCCGCCTGTAGCGTATCGCCGGGGTACCAGTCCTCGTCCTTGGCGGTTTTTTTGTACTGCGCGCTGGCGACGCGCCCGGCGGATTCGTCAAGCTCCGTGCCGGTTTTTTCGCCCAGACCGAATTGCCCGGCGTAGTAGGACAGCTTGTCTATACCGAGCCGCACTCCCACGTCGTAAAAGAAGTAGTTACAGCTGAACGTTATTGCCTCGACGACGTTAATCGTTCCGTGCGAACCCTGCGGATAGAGCCAGCAGGTCGGGGAATAGCCCTGTGAGGCGTATTCCGTGTAGATACCCTTATCGTAAACTGTATCGGTTTCGCTGATAATCCGCTCGTTAAGAACGCCGAGCGCGGTAACGGGCTTGAACGTAGAACCCGGCTCGTATTCGCCGAGCAAGGCTCTGTTAATAAGCGGCTTTCGCGGGTCTGACAGCAGCGTATTGTAGTCGCGGTAGAACGTAGCCGTATTGAACGTAGGATAACTCGCGCTGCCGAGCAAGCCTCCGTCCGCGATATTGATTACTACGACCGCGCCGCCCGGTATCGGAACCTGCGCCTTCTCTGGATTTAGCGCGGCGGCCTCGATACGTTCGGCGTTTACCGCCTCTATCGCGCTTGCAAGTTCAAGCTCCGCGATTTGCTGAAGCTCGATGTCGATAGTCAGCATAACGTTATTGCCGGGTTTAGGCTCTTTTGTTTCGAGAACGCCTGTAATCGCGCCCTCCTCGTTGCGCGTTATCGTCCGCGCCCCGTCCTCTCCGTGAAGCTCCGCCTCGAAGGCTTTTTCCAGGCCGTCCTTGCCCACGAGCGCGTTCATCGGGTAGCCAAATTCGCTGTATTTGATGATTTCCGCGCTGTCCATCGGTCCGACGTGTCCGAGAACGTGCGCCGCGTAGTCGGTGTTGTATTCGCGGACGCTGACGCTTTCCATAGATACACCGGGATAACTGCGCTCCTCGATTTGGGCGATATAGTCAAGCGCGACGTCCTCCGCGAAGTAATAGGGCGCGTAGTGGAAAAGCGTCCGTAGTTCGAGTTCGTAGCGTACTCCGACCGCGAGCCGCGCTTCGGCATCGCTGTACGTCTCCGGGACAGAATAGTGGTTTTTAAGCCAGGTAAAAAAGTCCTGCCTGATATTGTCCGGGTCAAGCTTCTGGTGCTTCATATAGGCCGCGTAACGTGTCTGCTGGGTAGCCGTAAGCGTCTTTTTAATTCCGTAGGGCGCGACTGTTTCAAGGGGGCTTGTGTCTGTATAGGGAACGCCAAAATGCGCGGCGTTAGAAATAAGCTCCAGTATAACGCCGTTAGGGTCGCCCCCGGCGACAAGCCGCGCGCGGTCGATTGAAACGTTATAACTAACGCGGTTGCTGACAAGCACGCGCCCGTAACGGTCAAGTATGCTCCCCCGAGAAGCGGGAATAACCTCGCGCGTAACGATAGAGCTTCGCGAACGCTCATAGTATTCCTCACCGTGAACGATTTGCAGGTTATACAAACCCAGTATACAAATAACAGCAAGCAAAGCCGGAACAAGCGCAAGCAGGGTTAGGCGAAAGGGGTTGATGATTCTCAATTGTTTTTTCTCCTGTTAAATCGTCATAAACGCCGCTGCGGTCATAATTTGAGGAGATATAACAGAACTTTCTAAAAAATCCTTGTCACCTGTCAATAATATGTCCGCGCCCTCTTTTATCGCCGTCCTTAAAATAGGCCGGTCGCTTAAATCGCGAATTTTTTCTTCTTCAGAATATGTTAATTCCGGGACAGGTACTACTTTAACGACAAGTAGCATACCGGCGATAAAATCATTGAAAATATGTATTCTATCGCTGAACTTCCGGTTTGCCGTTCTACGCAATTCCACAAGACTTTGTTCGCAAACTAAGGCTTGAAAGGGGGACTGAACAGCTTTTCGAAACGCCCTGTGCGGCGTACTGCCTACTGAATACGCGGCTGAAATCAATATATTCGTATCAATAAGAACTATCATACGCTCTCAACTTCCAAACGAATTTCGCGCATAAGCGCGTCTAAGTCAGCTTCAGAATAAATGCCCGCTTTTTCCCATTCACCCGCCATTTCATTTTGAAACCTTTCCATAGCGCATATAGCGGGATTGCTTTTTTCCGCCAATATTGCGTCCTCGTCTATATCGGAGGGAATACGCCCCTTAAATTTATTGATAATGCGCATAAAATTATCAAACGCGTCCTCCGGGCTTACCCCGAGGAGTTCCGCCATTGAGCGCGGGTCGTCCTGTTCCGTTGCCGCGCAAGCGGTCTGCACATCAAGCTTTTTCGCGAAATCCGTACCGACTTCCAATACGTCTGTGTTCATAAAATAACCCTTCCCGCCCGCAGGCGATAATTGTCAATTGTCAATTATCAATTATCAATTATCAATTGTCCAAGCGGCCATACTGCCGCCGATAGCGCGAGGCTGTAGACCGTCTGCGCGGCGGCTACCGGGAGGACTGCGCGTATGTTTACCCTCGCGAAAATCATCAGCGGAGCCGCCTGCACCGCCGCGAGCAGTATCAGCGCGAGCGCCGTGACCGTTATAAACGTTAAAAACGTCCTCGCCAGAAAATGCTGTGCCAGGTAGCTCGCGGCAAGCCCCGCCGCTCCCAGAAACAGCGTACACATCAGCGGCGAATCGCCCACGCTCATATCGCAGAGTATTCCTGCGGTTATTCCCCAGACGCCGCCCGACTGCCCGACTTTTAGCAGCGCAATCACAATCACCCCGGCGGGCAGCAGCAGAGGCGCAACGCCGTATATACGCAAATGCGGAAACACTCCCGTTTGCAAGAGGTATAGTATCAGCAAAAACACTAAACCCTTGAAAACCGCGACAGTTTTTTTAGCCGTTATTGATAACATAATGTGAGCCTGCACTTTTCCCGCGACTTAGCGACGCCTCTGTAATGGCGTTCGCGACGGTCGCGATGTTCAATAGAGCGAGATACGCGTCCGAGGGATTATAACCGCTTTCAAGGGTTTTCAGTAAGCCCGTCAGGTAGTCCTTTGCCTCGAGCATACCCGCGCGTGATTTTAAGGCACCGACATTTGCGTGCATAATGTTCTGAAGCCTTGCTCGTTCGGCCTCGAAATCCATCTCGAGCGCGGGGCGAAGCGGGGTTTCAAGGTCTGTTTCCCCCGCCGGGCGCGTATCCGCTAAAACGTTCTCTGAAACACGCGAGGCGGCGCGATGCCCGAATACAAGGCACTCCAGCATACTGTTAGACGCAAGACGGTTAGCGCCGTGAACGCCCGTACAGGCGGCTTCGCCTACAGCGTATACTCCCGGGATAGTCGTCTTAGCGTGTAAATCGGTTTTAATCCCGCCCATAAGATAATGCTGAACCGGGAAAACGGGTATCCAGTCTTTAGAAATATCAATCCCGCGCCTCGAACATTCGGCAAAGATAGTCGGGAAGCGTTTAGCGAAAAACTCCGCGCCCAAATGCGTAACGTCAAGATAGGCGCAGGCCTCCCCGGATTTAGCGAGTTCGGCGAGTATCCCGCGGGCAACAATATCGCGCGGCGCAAGCTCGGCAAGTTCGTGTTGCCCGAGCATAAAGCGCTCGCCTCGGCTGTTCTTTAACAAGCCGCCCTCGCCGCGCACCGCTTCCGATATCAGAAACGCCCGCTTGCCGTATTCGCCGTTTTTGTCGAACAGGCCTGTTGGGTGAAACTGCACAAACTCTAAATGCTTACACTCCGCTCCGGCGCGTATCGCGACGGCTATTCCGTCGCCGGTGGCGGTATGGGGGTTAGTGCTGCTCGCGTAAACGGAACCTATGCCGCCCGTTGCTATAACGCAGTTGCGCGTTCTGTAGAGTTCGTAAGCCCCGTCCCGTGAGCGTACCAGTACGCCCGATAAGGCTCCGTCCGGGTCAGTTAGTATATCAATAAGCTCCGTATGTTCGACGCTCTCGACATTGCTTTGTTTCAGTACAATCGCCGAGAGGGTTTTGACGGCTTCGCGCCCGGTGGCGTCGCCTCCCGCGTGTACAATGCGGTTCATATGATGCCCGCCCTCGCGGGTCGTCATAAGGTCGCCGTCGGCGTTTAAGTCAAACGGTACCTGCAGCTCCCGCAGGCGGCGTATTTCCTTCGGCCCCTCCGTAACAAGCGTCTGCACGGCGGGAACATAGCAAAGCGAATCCCCCGCCGCGAGCGTATCGTCAAAGTGAAAGCGCGGCTCGTCCTCCGGCAAAATTGCCGCCGCTATCCCCCCCTGCGCGAGCCAGCTGTTGGAGAGGTCAATGCTCTCTTTCGTAATAATATGCACGCGCACCCCGGGGTCGCAATTCAGCGCGGTATACAAGCCCGCAAGCCCCGACCCGATAATAACAAGGTCAGAAGAAACCACGCGGGTGGGGACGGTATTTCCATTAAACGCAAAACGCATTTCAAACAACACCTTTCCGGTTAGTCATTTTAGTAGACTGACAAGTTTATCAATAATTTCGTTCAATATATCGTCTTTAAGCGAGCCGACCTTATACGCCACAAGCGACGCTTCGATTGTAAACAGCTTGTTTGTTCTCGCACTGCTGATTTTGGTTAACGACCCGCCCAAAATGTCCTGAATATCAATTGTTACAGCCAAATCGTCGTTAACTGTTTGACTTGTAATCTGACAAAGTATCAAATCATCACCGGGTAAATCAACAAGCACGAGAGCCGGGCGGCGTTTGACAGCCTTTAGATTAGAAAACGGAAACGGAACGACAACGACGTCACCTTTTACAAATGCGCCCACGCTTCGTCCTCCTCCGGCGTTAGCCACTCCCGCGCCAAAACGCGCTCACTAGCAAGCGCAATATCTGACGCTTTTTGGGCTTTCTGAGCTTTTTGATTCTTAATGAACCCGATGTAATTATACAGTTCATCAAGAACGCTGACAGGCAAAGTTTCAATTTCACGTATCAACTCGTTAGGCATATCCGAACCCTCCAATTATTCATTATTCACTATTAACTATTCATTGTAGAAACACCGCGCCCACCACTCCGCAACCCAGTACCAGCAGCGCGGGCGACAACTTTGTCTTTACCAGCAGCAGCGTTGTCACGACCGCTATCGCGACCACCGGGACGTCCGGCGTCCACTTTCCCGCCGTAGGGAAAAACGCCTCGCGGCATATCTCGAGCATACCGCTCAAAATAAGCGCGAACACCACGGGCTTGATACCGTTCAACACCGCGCGAACCTGCGGTTTTCCTAAAGACGCGAAAAAACGTTTTGCGACCAGAAGGCAAATCACGAGGCTCGGGAGTATCACTCCCAGCGTTGCCGACACCGCTCCCCACACCCCCGCGAGCCGCATACCGCTGAACGTAGCGGCGTTGACGGCGAAAGGTCCCGGGGTCATCTGCGATATAGCGAGCATATCAATGCTCTCCCGAAGCGACATATACCCGCCCGCAATAAGCTCCTGCTGAACAAGCGGCAGCATCGCCAGCCCCCCGCCAATTGTAAACAGCCCGATTTTAGCGAAAATCAGAAACAAACGTAGTAGTAAACCCATAGTACCTATATTGTAACACTTAAAATCGCGTTTGTCAATCGCTTCAACAGATAACAGTTATCAAATATCAAATATCAGAGACGTTGGCTTGGACGGGGTTGCGCCCTGCGGGAGGGCGTAGGGGCGAGGCTTGCCTCGCCCGGATTACGCAACCCCCGTCCTACGTCCCGGCGCCGGGCGCCGGGACGTAGGACGGGGGAGGGCGGGTTTGAAACCCGCCCCAACGTCAACCCGTCCAAACCCCCGTAATTATTCATTATCAATTGTCATAACGTCTCTGATATTTGATATTTGATAACTGTAAACTGAATAAAGGGACTGGACAAATTAGGGATTAAGTGGTATAATATAGCTATGAAAAAAAGAAAAAAAATGTCCCGTGTGCGGGGGCACAGAAAAGCAGCACAAGCAGGGTTTCAACCAGTCTGGCACTCAGCGTTACAAATGCCAGCTTTGCGGAAAGAAGTATACGCTTGAACCGAAGCGTCACGCTTACTCTGACGAAATCAAGGCACAAGCCCTGAAAACATATTTTTCCGGGGTGAGCGGTCGCGGCGTGGGTAATCTTTTCGGTA
>JAISJH010000012.1 GCA_031261635.1 Oscillospiraceae bacterium | reverse complement strand
ACAATCGGCAAACTACTAATTGCGCCGTGGGATATGATGATGGGGTATACGCTTGAAAATTAGTTTTTTACGCAAAATATTCCGTCCGGGCAAATTATGGCCGCTCCCGATTGGGATTGTAGGGATTGCGCTGCTGTCGTTTGTATTTCTTGCGGGATTGGAAAATACGCTGCCGGGAATAATCTCGTTCCCTATCTCGTTTTATGCGTTAGCCGTGCTTGGTATCGGATTGCCCGATATTTCAAGAACGACAAAAGCGTTAATTTCGCGGAACAAATACGGCAACCTATATGTCAGCGACCGAAAGCTCCGCGCAAAAATTTCTATTTATCGAGGGCTGTTTATAAACCTCGTTTTCGTTGTGTTCTATGCGTATTCGGGTTTGAAATATGCGTCTTTCTGGTTCGGCGCGGTTGCGGTGTACTACATTATTTTGAGCATTATGCGCTTTGTTCTGTTTCGCAATGTACGAAAGGAAACTTCACGCGAAAAAGAACTCCGTGTCTATCGTTTTTGCGGAGCGTTGATGTTTGCGCTGAATCTCGGAATGGCGGGAATGAGTGTTCAAATGGTCATTCAAAACAAAGCGAATGATTACACAGACTTTATGGTTATCGCTTCCGCGACCTACACATTTTATTGTATGGTTATGGCGATTGTCAGTATGATTACGGTTCGCAAAATGCACAGCCCGGTGCTTTCAGCGGCAAAAATGCTCAGTTTTGCCGCCGCGATAATGTCAATGTTCACGCTTCAAACCGTTCTGTTATCTCATTTTGGAGCAGATGTAAACGCTCAAATTGTAAACGCGCTTTCCGGTGCTGTAGTTTTTCTTGCGGTACTCTTTATGGCATTATTTATGGTTCTAACGGCAAATCGAGAGTTAAAAAAGTTTCGCATTAACAATTCTCAAACAAAACTCAAACATAACAGCAACAATCGAGTGGTAAAATGAAATTACAAAATTGAAAGGGGAACACAACAATGACAGAAACAAACAAAAACTTCGTAGGTTACGAATACAAAGAGGTGTCGGCGAGCCGCAATTTGGAGGGCGTGTACGCCGATGGTTATCCAAACTTCGGGTGGCAGCTTGACGGCGGGAGCTATGGTAGGCTGAAATTCAAGCGTGACCGCAAAATCCGCAATAAAGCGGAATTGTCGCGTTTGCAGCGCGAATTTGAGGCGAAAGTGAGCGAGATTGAAAATCTTGAACGCTCTATAACGAGCGGAGCGCAAGCGGCCGCGCTGACGGTCGGCTTAATCGGGACCGCGTTTGTCGGCGGCGCGACTTTCGCATTTATCTACGGCAATATGATTTCGCTGATGATTGTACTTGCACTGCCGGGCTTTGTCCTGTGGGGTTTGTCGTATTTGCTGTACAACAAGGTCAAGGTGAAAAAATCCAATGTTGCGGAACCGCTAATTGACCGGAAGTACGATGAAATTTACGAAGTCTGCGCCAGAGCGCATACGCTGTCGGAGGTGTGAGGTCATCATTATGAATAATGCCGAACGTAAAAAGCAAGGCTTGCCTTATCGCTATGACGACCCTGCGTTGTTAGGCGACCAACATATTTATCAAAACAAAATGGTGAAATTCAACCGAACGCTACCGACAGAAACGGAAAAACGTCAAAAAATTTTAAGGGAGATGTTTGCCGAAATAGGCGAAGGTTGTACGGTAGAAACTCCCGTCAGCGCAAATTGGGGTTGCAAAAATGTTCATTTGGGGAAAGGTGTTTATCTCAATTCAAATGTGACATTTGTAGATGACGAGCAAATATTTATCGGAGATAATTGTTTAATTGCGCCGAATGTTGTCTTTTCAACGTCGGGACACCCGATATTGCCTATTCTCAGAGAACATCATTATGTGTACAATCTCCCGATTCATATTGGCTGTAATGTCTGGATTGGCTTAGGAGCGCAAATTATGCTGGGAATAACGATTGGTAATAACTCCGTTATCGGCGCGGGAAGCGTTGTAACAAATGATATACCGGCTAATGTCGTCGCGTTCGGAGTACCTTGCAAAGTAATCAGGGGAATAGGCGAAACAGACAGGGAGTATTATTACAAGCAACGGAAATTAGATATTTGGGAATAATAAATCAACTAAATTTAAGAAAGCTATCATTCAAAATAGATGTCGAACAGCGACACTTGTTATACAACGCATTACTTTCCTCCTTTTGCGCGGTGTGATTGTTAATTGTAATTCTATTATACCACACCCGTGCACCATTGTCAAGTAGGTTTTTGCAAGTGCAGTACAGTTGTTGTTTTGTTAATTCATTTTGTAAATTAAATTTACACATTTATCCCCATTTACTGCGCCTCCGTCGCAATTTTCGATCTTTTGTCGCGGCCTCACGCATTTGCTCCTCACAACAGCAATATTCATATTTACAATCCATTTTGCGATATTTGCTCTTACCCTTGTACAGCAAACATTTCTCGCAATCCTCGTCGGTTGAGTAATCGTACTCGTAATAATTCTTTTCGTCTTGGGCCATTTTTAAGCCTCCTGTGTTGTTCAAATTTTATTACAAAAAAATAAGGCGAATTCTCCAATTTGAAGAATTCGCCCTTGCTAAAGTTTTAAGTTAATGTGCCAATTGCGCTTTTTGCCAATCGCGCAAAAGTGCGATTATAGTATTTTCAACCTGTTTCGGAGAATATTCAGCCGGGAAAAATTTGCGATATTTTAAGCGTATTATATTCTCCGAAAGAGGCGATTCTTTAGTTTCCGCGAGTACATTTCCGATAACCTCCTCTGTGAGTTTTCCGGATTGTTTCAACTTTTTGAGCCGAATAGCCTGCGATAGTGACGGACGAACCTCGTATTGCTCCATAGCTTCCGCGACACACTGCTGCTCATCATAAGAGAGGTACGACAATTCTACAGCAGTATTGAACGCAAGTTGCCGCGTGTCCGCTTTATCGAGCAGATTATCGACAAGTTCCGTCAGGCGAATTAAACGAAAGATTTGATTTTTGCTTTCACCGGTTTGCTCAACGAGAACATCAACCGAGTTAGCCTCCGCTCTAACCCCGCTATGGTTGAGTGCTTCGAGTTTCACGCGATACGCCCACGCTTTCTCACTGAGCAAGAGCTTTTCGCGCTGCAAGAGATTCGAGTCAACCATCGCGACCGCCGCCGCGCAATCGTCGAGTTCGCGGACAATCACCGGGAGTGTATCTAGCCCGACAATTTCGCAAGCTCGCTTGCGCCGATTGCCGCAGAGAAGTTCAAAGCCACTCTCTGTAAGCGGTCGTGCAAGACCCGGCTCGCGAACGCCGAACCTACGAACGCTCTCCGCAAGTTGCGTCATAGCGTCATCGTCCGACACGAGAAACGGGTGAGGGTCAGGCGCGTTAAGTTCGTTCAGCGGGATTTCGACAACGTGTTCGCCCGGTCGAGCGCCGATATCCGCAGGTGAAAGTTGCCCACTTGAAGTCCGTGAGATGTCCCCTTTTGCTCCTGGCTTTGCCATAATCTGGTACTCCTTCTACCAGTTCAGAAGCCGAAAAGTGTTGTCGCTAATGTGACGTCTGCCCTTTTTGAGCCTCGTTTCAGCCCCAAATAGCACCCGCCACAGGGTTGGAAAAGGATAACGACAATCCACCAAACCCGCTAACTGACTGGATTTGTTAGTGTTGTCGTAATTATACCATAAGGGGATTTTAGCCGCTTCGGCCGCAACGCCATTGAAACAGGCTATTTCATTGAGCGTGTGTTCCCGCTGTTCCGGACGCGCTTCATCTCCGTAGGTGACAATTTCGACAGTGCGGAACACGAGGGCGACACGGGCGGTATGGAGATTGCGTTCAAGTTTCTAATGCACGAATACTATAGCAAGGACCTTTCGCGCAAAATCACGAGCGCAAAGCACGAAAAAATGCGGCGAGGTGAGGCGGTCAACAAAAATTGTGCTTATGGCTACAGGCTCAACAGCAAACGCCAGTTAGAAATTGACGAAGCTGCCGCAGATACCGTAAAACTAATTTTCAATCTAGCGGTAAAAGGCTACGGTACGAGGCAGATTGCGAGCTTTCTGTACAATGACAAACGCTTGAAACCGTCCGCATACAAAGGAAACCTTGCAAGCAAGCCCGGAACAGAGTACATTTGGAAAGATTCAAGGATATATACTATTCTCCGTGATGAGCAGTACACAGGGACGTATATTGCGGGCAAGTTCAAAAGCAAAAAAGTGGGTAGTCGTCGAACCGTCAGGGTTCCCGAGAGCGATTGGATAAAAATTCCCGACCATCACCCTGCAATTATTGACATTGAGCAGTTCAACAAAGTGCAGGAAATGCTGAAGTCAACCGCACAAAAGAAATCAAAACCACTGCAACCTCGCGACTATCTGCTTAGAAAAAAGGCTTTCTGCGGTTGTTGCGGTCACGCTTTGGACTATTCGGCAACGAAAAATCCGATGTATGTGTGCAAATTTACAAGTGTCGCGTATGATACTGATTGCTACAAGTTCAGAATTACGGCTATCGAATTGGGGACAATACTGTTTGAAATGATGACTGAGCAAGCCAAAGCAATACTAGACGATGACTTGTCAGATAAAAATAGTGATTCTTCGGACAGTTTCGACCACGAGAAGTGTTCCGCAGACTTGCAAGACGAAACCGCCGACTCTACGAGCAGTTCGTACTGAGAAACATCAACCAAGAGGAATACAAAGCGGCGAAAGTAAGCCTTGACGCTGACATCGGACGGTTGAAGCGGATTACGTATGACTTTGCGGAGCAAGTGACCACCGAAACTCTCCGCGAGATAGCTCAAACCGTCGTGAAGTCAAAAACGTTGACACGCCAGCTAGTGGACGTGCTAATTGACAAGGTTCACGTTTATCCCGACAAGCATATCAAGGTTGATTGGAAAATTTCCGGCTTCGGAGACGTTTTGGAAGTAGTAGGCAACGCATAGCAAGCTATAAAGCTCCGCACGACGCAATTGCCGCAGATAAAGCAGTCGGGTACTCTCCGCTATGGCAAAAGAGTACCCAAAAACCCGTCAAGCCCCCGCTAAAAATATTTTTTAGCGGGGGCTTGACATTATGGTGGTCGGAGTGTCGAGATTCGAACTCGAGGCCTCTTGGTCCCGAACCAAGCGCGATACCAAACTTCGCCACACCCCGGGTAATGGTGCGAGAGATGGGACTTGAACCCACACGCCAATTGACACACGCCCCTCAAACGTGCCTGTCTACCTATTCCAGCACTCTCGCACTAACTGACAGCGTTCGCGTACACTCACACTGACTTGGACTATTATAACACAGTCCCGCGCCTTTGTCAAGACCTATTTTGATATCATTTCAACTAAAATTTTCCTGTTGCGAATGAAGTAGCTCGCGCCGGAGTAGACCGTTGTTATAACTATCAGCGCGAGGGCGAGCTGGTCAACGTTCAGCAGTCCCGGGATAAGCTCGAAGTCGTGAAGCTCATTCGCCAGCATAAACGACAGGCACACGAGCGACACAACGGTTTTGACCTTACCGCTTATACCGGCGGCAATGACTATACCGTCGCCGGCCGCCACCAGGCGCAGTCCCGTAACGGCAAACTCACGCGCCAGTACCACCACCGCCGCCCACGCCGGCATACGGTTCCACTGAACAAGAATAACTATCGCCGCCAGAACAAGTATCTTATCCGCAAGAGGGTCAATGAACTTCCCGAAGGTCGTCACCTGATTATAGTGCCGCGCCACATATCCGTCGATATGGTCTGTCACACCCGCGAGTATAAAAATCCCGAGAGCAACCACATTGCTGTACGGCGTGGTAATCATCATCGCCGCCATAAACAGCGGTATCAACGCAATGCGGAACATCGTTATCTTACTGGCCGTCGTCATAGCGCGGCCTCACCGATTACGTCGCCGTCCAAAACTTCAGTTATGGTTACGCTTACAAAAGAACCCACTTGTAAACCTCCGTCTTTGTTATTTGTTATTTGTTCACTGTTATTTGAACTAAGTTCACTGTTATTTGCAATATAAACTTTACCATCAACATCGGGGCTGTCGGCGTAGGTTCTGCCGTAGTAACACTCTCCCCACTCGTCGTAGCCTTCGATAAGAACGTCCTGCGTGGTTCCGACACGGCTCTCGTTCCACTCGTCGATAATACGTGATTGTAACTCCTCGACGAGCGCGGCTCTGTGTTCGGCAAGCTCGCTGTGTACGGCACCCGGCATATCAAAGGCTAAGGTACCCTCCTCCGGGCTGTAGGTGAAAACTCCGGCGCGCTCAAGTTTGTATTCTTTCAAAAAAGCGCAGAGTTCCTCAAATTCAGCGTTGCCCTCACCCGGTAGGCCGACAATAACACTCGTCCGAAGCGTCAGACCCGGAATCTCGGCACGGAGCCTCGTAAAGAGCCGTCGAATAAACTCCCCGTCGCCGCGCCTGTTCATAGCTTTTAGTATCGCGCTGTTTATATGCTGAACCGGTATGTCAAGATATTTTACAATCTTCGGATTATCGCGAACTTCGGCAATCAGAGCGTCTGAAATCTCATCAGGATATAGATAGTGCAAACGTATCCAAATTATGCCGTCAATTTCTGAAAGTTTATGTAAAAGTTCCGGCAATCTACGCTCACCGTAGAGGTCAAGCCCGTAGCGAGTGCTGTCCTGCGCGACTACAATAAGCTCCTTAACGCCCTGCCGCGCGAGGTTTTCAGCGTCGCTAATGACCGCCTCAAACGCGCGGCTGCGGTATCTGCCGCGAATTGAGGGTATAACGCAGTAGGCGCAGTGGTTATCGCAACCCTCCGCGATTTTGAGATACGCCGAGCCGCCGGGGGAGGTCAAAATTCTCGGGCTTTCGTCAAGCGCGGTGTTAATATCGCCGTAGCGCTCCGTCTGAACACCGTTCAAAACGCTGTCAATAACGCTGACAATCTCGCCGTAGCTGCCGGTACCGACTATAGCGTCAAGCTCCGGCATTTCGTCAAGAAGCTCTCGCTTATAGCGTTCGGCAAGGCAACCCGCCGCGATAACGGCTTTCAGCGTACCCTGCGCTTTGAGTTCGATACATTCAAGCAGCTCCGCGATAGCCTCCGCCTTAGCGGATTCAATAAAGCCGCAGGTATTAACGACAACCGCGTCGCAGTCAGAAAGCTCCGAACGAAGCTCATAACCCGCGTCGCGGATAAGCGCGAGCATCTGCTCGCTGTTAACCTGGTTCTTAGCACAGCCAAGACTGATTACGCCAATTGTAGACAAGTTGTTTTTCTCCAAGTAATGTTATTTATCGTCATAGTGACCTTTACAACTGATAATTTCCGCGCTGTTATCTACTATGCGATATATAAGGCGGTCTTTTTTGTTGATTTTCAAACTGAACCAACCGGAATAGTTATATTTAAGCGCCTCGGGTTGCTGAACAGGATTATTTCGCAGTATACTTTTAATAAGTTTGTCAATGGTTTCCCTGTCTTTCTTTTCAGCTTCGTGATATTCATTCCAGGAATTATCAGCGAAGGTCAAATTGAACGCCATCAATCGTCCTCCGATAAGGTAATTGTATGAACTTTGCCTTCTTTCAGCTGCGATATTCCTTCGTCAAGCCATTTTTGGTTCATTCTTACGTAACTGTCTAAGTCAGTCGGGGTATCAAACCGAAGCTGTCGGTCACGCGTATAATCGCCGCAACCGGGGTGAATTGCTTGATATAATTTCACACCGTTCATAACACCCAGTTCATCAATTAGAACCTCTAAATCAAGTTCCCCGATTTGTCTTAATGTCAAGTCATTTATACCCGTACTAGTGGTCATATACACTTCTCCCGTCCCGCGCCGCGCGCGCATCTGATATTTAATATTTGATATTTGATAACTGTTAACTTCTATAATCCCCGTTAATCTTCACATAGTCATAAGTCAGGTCGCAGCCCCAGCAGGTTGCGGCTTCCTGCCCCAGGTGCAGGTGAACGTTTATCTCTATTTCCTTTTCTTTTAGTATTTGTTTAGCCTTAGCCTCGTTAAAGGCAATGCCGTGGCCGGCTCTGCAAACCTCTATTGAACCCTCGCTTGATGCGAACTCCACGTCCACGCGGTTCGGGTCAAAGTCAACGTCGGTATAGCCAATCGCGCAGAGAACGCGCCCGAAGTTCGCGTCCGCGCCGAATATAGCGGCTTTGACAAGACTGCTGTTGATAACTGATTTCGCGAGGGTTTCAGCGTCGTATTCGTCGGCGGCTCCCTTAACCGTGCAGGTTATAAGGTGCGTCGCGCCCTCGCCGTCAGAGGCTATCATACGCGCAAGGCTTGTCAGAAGCCCGGTAAGCGCGTCGCAGAACTCATCGTACTGCGTAGCGTAGTAACCGCTCCCGAGCAGGAACACGCTGTCGTTAGTAGACATATCGCCGTCAACACTGACGCGGTTTAAGGTAACGTCCACGGCGTTTCTTAGCGCGAGCTGTAGCTTCGCGGCCGGCAAATCCGCGTCCGTAGTAAGTACGCAGAGAAGCGTACCCATATTCGGGTGAATCATACCGCTGCCTTTAGCCATAGCTCCGATAGTAATAGTATTCCCGAGCGAATTATACTGCACCGCGAGCGATTTCCTTACGGTATCGGTAGTCATAATCGCTTCGGCGGCCTTATACGCAGAAACTTCGGACATAGCGAGGGCAAGCGCGAGGTTCGGCACGGCTTTTTCGATAGCCTCGATATTAAGCTCCTGCCCGATAACGCCCGTTGAGGCTACAGCGACCGCGCAGTCCGCCGCGTCAATCCCCAGCGCCTGTTCGGTTATACGCACCATTCGCCGCGCGTTTTCCATATCGTTCGGCGCGCAGGCGTTAGCGTTGCCGCTGTTTATCACAACGGTTTGCAGTTTATGACCGCTCTTAGCCAGAATTTCGCGCGATAGTTTTACCGGCGCGGCCTGGACGCGGTTCATAGTGAACACAGCCGCCGCTTCGCAGGGCCTTTCAGCCGTTACAAGGGCGAGGTCGAGTTTATCTTCGGGCGTTGAGCTTTTTACTCCGGCGTGGATACCGCCCGCCCGAAAACCCCTCGGAGCGGTTACACCGTATGTTAATTTTCTAGCCATCACTTCTCCATTTATCAGTTAACAGTGAGCAGAACATCTGTAGTAGGGGCGACCTGCGGCCGCCCGCGGGTTCAAATAACGCGTATTCAACCCGCGCGGTTTACGTAATCCCAAGCATCAGCGACAAATTCCGCACCGCCGCCCCCGCCGCTCCTTTGCCTAGGTTGTCGAATGTTGCTGACACAATCGGGCGGTCGCCGCTTCCCGCTACGCTTATCGCAAGTTTGTCAGAACCGGCGAGCGCGTTTGTCGCCGCGTAGGCGGGGAAGTCGTCCGTTACGCTTATGTTTTCATAGGGCGCGTACCAGTCCTTCAAAGTTTTGTATACCAACTCGCGGCTTATGTCAAACAGCGGAATAAGCACCTGCATACCCTGCGGGAAATCGCCCACCACGGGGATAATAGCGGGAGTAAGCGATAAGCCGCTGTATTTAGTAATCTCCGGCAAATGCTTATGGTTGCCGCTGAGAGCGTAGACGCGGTGAGAGCTGTACTCGCCGGAGCGGTTCGCCGCTTCGTACTCCGAAATCATCTTTTTCCCGCCGCCTGTGTATCCCGTGAGGCTCGTTATAGCGATGTTGCTGTCCGGCGATAAAATACCGTTTCTAATAAGCGGGTTTAGCAGTATTATCGCGCCCGTAGCGTGGCAGCCGGGGTTTGACACCCTGCCCGAAGCCGCAATCAGAGCGGACTGCCCGGGCGACAGTTCCGGCAGACCGTAGGTCCAGCCGTCAGTGACCCTGTGCGCCGTTGAAGCGTCTAAAAAGCGCGTTTTGCCGCTATCAGCCAGCGCAACAGCCTCAAGAGCCGCCTCGTCAGGTAAGCAAAGAACTGTCACATTAGCGCTTTCCATTGCTTCGCGCCGCGCGGTGTTGTCTTTTCTAAGCCCGTCTGGTAGTGTTATTACTTCAACCGCTGAAATCTCCGCGAGCCTTGTCCGTATCTGCAAGCCGGTGGTTCCCTCGGAACCGTCTATATATACTTTATACATCTTTATATATCACCTATAAACGCCTCTATCGCTTCAATCTGTTTTTGCACGCTTACCGGCGAGGGACCTCCCTCCGAACCGCGGCGGTTGACGCAGTTTTCTATGTTCAGCACGTCGTACACGTCACGTTCAAACAGTTCCGAGAAGTTTTTGAAAACATCGAGCGGTAAGTTTTCGAGCGTAGAAACATTCTCAACGCAAACGCTGACAAGATGACCGACTATAGCGTAGGCGTCGCGGAAGGGCAGACCGCGCGCCACGAGATAATCCGCGCAGTCTGTGGCGTTTATAAAGCCGTCAGCGGCGGCGTTACGCATATGCACGGTGTTAACCTTTACCGAGGCGAGCATAGCCGTAAACGCTTCAAGGCACAGTAGCACCGTGTCAAGCGCGTCGAATACGGCTTCCTTGTCCTCCTGCATATCCTTGTTATAGGCGAGCGGCAGACCTTTCAGCACCGTCAGCAGAGCCGTGAGGTCGCCGTAGACCCGCCCCGTCTTGCCGCGTATCAGTTCCGCGACGTCGGGGTTTTTCTTTTGCGGCATCATTGACGAGCCGGTAGTGTACGCGTCGCCGATTTCAATAAAGCGAAATTCCTGATTGCACCATAGAATTATTTCCTCGGAAAAACGCGATAGGTGCGTCTGAATAAGCGACAGAGCCGCCAGAAGCTCGACAGCGTAATCCCTGTCGCTAACGCTGTCGATAGAGTTTTGCGTAGGCGCTCTGAAACCGAGTTCACGCGCGGTATACTCGCGGTCAATATCGTAGGAGGTGCCGCAGAGCGCGCCCGCCCCGAGCGGACACTCGTCCATTCGTTCAAGCAGGTCACTAAGCCGCGTATAATCGCGCCTAAACATTTGCGCGTAGGCCATTAAATAATGAGCGTAGGTAGAGGGCTGTGCGCGCTGCATATGCGTATAGGCGGGCATAACCGTGTTTAAGTGCGTCCGCGCCTTAGAACAAAGCTCGCCTAAGAGGGCGGTAAGTTCAAGCTGAACGCGCTTGCACTCCTCTTTTAGATAGAGCTTGAAATCCGTTGCAACCTGGTCGTTGCGGCTCCGCGCCGTGTGGAGGCGTTTACCGGGACTGCCGATTTTTTCCGTCAGCAGGGTTTCGATAGCCATATGTATATCTTCCGCGTCGTCGGGGATACGCTGCGTCCCGGCGTCGAATTTGTCGCGGATAGTTTCGAGGCCGCCCACTATAGAGTTTAGCTCGGTTTCCGTAAGTATACCCTGTTTCGCGAGCATTCCGGCGTGAACAATACTGCCTCTGATATCCTCGCGGTATAGCCGTTTGTCAATGTCAATCGAATAATTGAGCCTGTCGGTAAGCTCCGCAGTTTCAGCGTGAGTACGCCCGCTCCATATTTTTGGCAATGCACCGTCCCCCAGTTTTAATAATGAATAGGTAATAGTGAATAATGAATAATACGTGCCGTTGTAGGGGGCGATGCCCACATCGACCCGTTCGTTTTGGAATGAAAATACGTGTACATACGCGGGCTTCATAAACCCGGCGGGACGATGTGGGCATCGTCCCCTACGACACGCGCGGCGCGGGACGGGGAACCGCCGCTCCCACACCCGCCGCCGTGCGGCGTATCTGATATTTGATATTTGATAACTATTAACTGTTATTTAAGTCCGTATTCAGTTAGCATTGTATCCAGCGAGAGGTTTTTGATGAAATCAACGTAGGTCTGATACGTCACGTTCGCGTTAGAGCGGTAGCAGAGGCTCTCAAGCATTTTCTGCGACAGCGGTTTAACGTTTGCGTCGTCAGAGTAGAACACCGAGAGGTACTGGTCAACGTTATCTGCCGTCACCTTGAACGGCTGTGTCTGGAAGCGGGGAGCCTTGCCGTCCGCGTCAAGTATTTTGTGACCATCGAGGTAGTTTATCATAAGCGTAGGCGCGATATAGCTCCCGAGCGATATTCCGTCGTTGCCGCCTTTGATACGTCCCTCTTTGATATAGTTCGCGCTTTCGCGGTCAATGCAGGACATATAGAAGTTGATATCGCCGCGCCCGAGGTTGTCAATCGCGCTGAGTGAACCGGCAACGTAGTCGCCGACAAGCGCGTAGAGGCAGTCAGCCTCGGGGTTAGCCGCGAGCATATCCTCGGCCTTCTGCGGCGCTTCGCTGTTATCGGTACAGCGGGCTTCAAACAGAACCGTTCCGCCGTTAGCCTCAAACTCTTTCTTGAAGCCCTCGATACGCTGGTCCATATTGTTATCGCCGATGTTGCCGCCGATGATAACTGCCTTTGTACAGCCGTCAGCAAGGGCGTACTGCGCTACAAGCTTGCCGTCAAGCACCATATCCGCGTCTACGGCTCCGACATAGTATTCGTTATTGTCCGCGATAGCCGCGCGGTCGGCGTCGTCGCCAATGAAGATGTGCAGGGCGAAGGGTACCTTAGCGGACTTAGCTTCCTCGGCGATTTGGTTTAGGGTCGTGACAGCCGCCGCCTGGAAAACCATACCGTCAACGCCGCCGCCTATAAAGTTCTGCGCGTTAGTGAGTTCCTTGTCTGCTGTGAAATCGTCGCTTGCGCGGGTGGTTGTGGAACCGAGTTTCTTAATGGCGTACTCTGCCGCGTCGCCGAAGCTGTCGAGGATAGGCACGCCGCTGCCCCAGGTGTTAACGCCGAGCTTATAGGAAGTTCCGGCGGAGCCGCCGTCAGTGCCGGGAGTAGCGTCCGTGTTAGCGCTCGGGGTAGTGTCAGCCGTCTCCTTAGGCGAACAGGCCGCGAACAGGGCGAAACACAGAGAGAGCGCGAGTACGAGTGCGAGAAGTTTTGTTTTCACGATAGTATTCCTCCAAGTTATAAATTATCACTCTTTATTATAACGTTTTTCGTCGCCGTTGTCAATACATAATTTGTCTGTTTACGCATATGTTTTGCAAAGACAAGGCGGGAGCGAGGTTTAACCCCGCTCCCGCAGCTGTGTTCTATTCGTCGTTGCCGTAATGGTTATGCACCGTTAAAGGCGCTTGCTCGGGATTTCCGAATACCGACTTCATATACTCCTGAATAAGGTCAAGTTTTAGACCCTCATCGTCAATCATTCCAATTAACGCACTGAAGATTTGCATATCCATAAAGCCGCGCTCGGGTTTTGGCGGTTGCGTACTGTCGAACATTTTCGTCAGCAAGCCGATAAGCTGCTGGTTAGTGGTTTCGCGAGCCTCCACGACGGTCGCGATACTGTGTGAGGGGCTTCCGACGCTGTAGCCTCCGTCGCCTTTCCGTCCGGACAGACTGTCGAGAGCCTTGTGGATATGCGCGTTGTCCGCGATGATAGCGTCGATACGCTTAAGAATTTCCTCCGGCGTAAACGCCGCGCCTGTGTTAGCTGTGTCCGGCGTGAACGCCGCGCCTGTGTTAGTTGTATTTTCTGACATTGTTATGTCCTCCGTTTTTAATGTATCCGGCGGACACGCTAAGACAATGTGAGTGCTGTCAATGAAGCGCGCCCTGCCGTTTTTGACAAGTCCCTTAGCCCGCTTGGGGTAGGTAGCTTCATATTCGTTGCCCAGTTCGTCCGAGACAATAACATTTTTTGCGATGGGTGTCACCCCCTTGTCAAGTACCCAAAGGGTAAAGAGTATGTAAGCGGACACGGTTTTTAGTTAGGGGTGTCGCCCCAGGTCCGCTGTTAGGTTTATTATAGCACAAACGTTATGGCTTGTCAAGCGCGTTTTTTAACGGGGGCGGCGGCAAAAAGCATATCTTACCGGTGATAAAAACTGCGCTTGCATCGGGCTAGCCCCGATATTTAATGCCAAAAATCGGCGTTTATGGTTTATGCTCTAGGCTATGTGTGTTACTTTTTTATTTCTGACATTGCGTAACAGTATTTGCCTTGCTCATTTTCATTCGGTTTCTTCGTAGCTCTATTATACCACAAACTTTCAAAGTTTGAAACCCCTTGAAACACGGGGGTTTATGACTTTCGTGTTACTAACGTGTTATTAGTTCAATTCCGTTCAAGTCAATCCGTTGATTCGGCTAACGGTTGAATGGTGTGTTCCCATTCCAAAGATTGTTCAAGTTCCTTTTGCGCGAGTGCGATTAACTCACGGGCGAAATCCAAACGCCTAACCGCTTCCCGTGCGTGAA
>JAISJH010000118.1 GCA_031261635.1 Oscillospiraceae bacterium | reverse complement strand
CTGTTATGGAGAAAGCAGCTTATCGCTATGCCTTATATTACTCATCTTTATTCACTTAATGTTAGTTTTTTCACGCTTTGCTTAATATCAAATAATCCGCTAAAAGTCCACTCCCTTTTTGGGGGGGAGCGGACAAATTGGAGCATTTGCGCTATAATAGAGCTACGAAGAAATCAAACCCGGACGCCCGAAGGATTTGTCCCAAGTGCGGGGCTACGGGAAACCAAATTTTGTAAGGGTTTATGCAGGCTGGAACTCAACACTGCAAATGTAAGGAGTACGGCAAAAAATACAGCCTGAACCCTAAAACGATTACTTATCCCGCAGAGATACGTATGGAAGTCATTAGAATTTACCATACTTTTTGCGTGTCCATTCACGCCGGCACCGAACCGAACGCAGGCGTTCGCAGTGTCGCTTCGCAATCCTATTTCAAATTGTGCGGGGTTCCTCCCGGTCTGTACCACTCGGCACTATCCGCTCCTAAATGGAGTAGTATCATAATCGCCGCCGCGTCTTTGGTCTAAGGAAAATCCTACGGATTTACCCGCGCTCTCACTCATAACAAGTTATTCGATTTTGAGTAACGATTTTGAGCGTTTTCGCCAAAAATTTACAGAAAGTTTACATTTGCCGCTCTGCTACAATATACCTCATATCGCACCGCAGGCAAAATCTCTATAAAATTTCACTCAAAATATTGAGGGTTGGTTAATTTCGATGTCAAGTCCATAGTCTTTTATAACGCATATTGATATTAATTCTTCAGTTATAATTGTATATCCATTTTCTTGTACAATGTTTTAATTTTCATTCGCTAACCTATTTTGTTAACGCGTAGCGTATACTCATCATAATCAGTGTCGAGTATTAAAGCAAGCGGCTTCCCCGTGCTCTACTGCGCCGCGTTTTCAAGCAACGTCAGCTGCGCCGCAATCGACATATCACGTTCGAGCACTTTGTGCTTCATTATAACGCTTCCGGCGTACATTACATACTCCACGCCGCTTTTAGACGCGATTTTTTTGGCGGCGGCTTCCTTGATTTTTACGAGCGGGTCGTCTATTTTGTTGTCGCCCTTGACCTCGATAATCTGATACGAACCGTCTGACATAATCGCAAAAAAATCCGGATAATAACGGCGAACACGACCGCTTTCGGGGTCGTAATACCGTATGGAAAAATCGCCCTGCTCGCTCGTAAACATACCAGTGAAATAAATCTTGCTTACGCGCTTAGTGTCCTCGACATACTGCAAAAACAGCACCTTTTCTGGCTTGGAATCAAAACAATACGTGTCTGCGTGGAAACTCCTTCCGCGCCAATTCTCATACTGCGGATAGTTCTTGTCTATTACCAAATCGCGGTCTGCCAAAAACTCGTAGTAACCCGCGCCTTTGGGTTCTTTCAGAAGCGTCAGCTCGTGTTCCTCTGATTTGACTTCTTTCTTAAGTTCAAAAAGCAAATTAAAAATTTTTGGAATAATTATATCAATGAGAATGTCATTATATTTGCTGACAAAGTCCACGACTTTTTCCGCTCCGTCCGCTGATTCGCTAATAATCCGATTAGCTACAACCGGCGAAATATTCAAGTATCGCGAAACCTCGCCAACAAGCGTAAACAGGCTATATCGCGCATTGTATGCCGACGTATCCACTTCGTCCTCTTTTTCAAAGCGGTCGCTCGTTATACCGCGCTTTTCACGCTTCAACGCGATATAGCCGGACAAATCAAGCTCGGAAAGGCCAAAGTCCACGGGCGAAATATATTCCTTTTCCTCAAGTGTATACTCTTGCTTGACCGAATGTAATGTTAATTTAACCGGCGACGGAGGCGCGAGAACGCGAACTTGAAAACGCGCGCGATTTTTCTTAGACGTGTCTTTCAAATCTTTTATATCCATATTAAAATTCTTTTTCAGCTCCGCGTCAAGAATTTCGTAGTTTTCCTCTGACAAAAAGACAGTCGCGGTCTGCTGTTCGTCGGTTATTTTCCGCAGGCAACGCATAGTTGCCTGAAGCACGAAAATTTTTGACTTAGGGCTTCTGAACAGCGCCACGCCAAACAGCGAGCGGCAATTCCAGCCCTCGCGTCCTTTGTTTACAAGTATCAAAAATTGTTTTTGGCTTCCCTCTGTTCCCGCGACATCGAGATTATTAAAATGCCGGATATCTTCTTCCTTCGTATACGCCGTGTCACCGACGTTAACAAGTACGCTCGACAGCGGTATTCCTAATTCGGCAAGAACTTTCTCAACCGCGGGACGGACAAACTTCACGGCTTCGGCAACTTCGGCGGCGAATATAGCGAGCTTTGGCATTAAACCTTCGTAAGTTTGGCCGCCGTAACGTTTCCAAAATTCCTTTATTGTTTCAATTAGAAATTGTTCATTTTTAACATTAGCGAAACTCAATGTATTGCAGTCCTTGAGGTAATTATGCCGAATTGATTCCTTCAAGCCGTAGGCGTAGATGACCTCCGGCAAGACCTGATTCGCCACGTACGGCGTACCTGTATAGTTGTAGCAAGCTACGACAGAGCCGCCGCTTGACTTCAAGTCGGCCGCGAGCATATTTATTGTGGAGCGCAAACTCGTCCGCGCGCTGTTCGAGCGAAGCTGTTTTTCCAAATCCGCGCCAAAGAGGTGGTGCGCCTCGTCAACATATATTCCAAGTTGCGTCAAACGGCATAATTTCTTAAAACGCTGATTAACCGTGAGATTGTCGCTTTCGCGGAGCGTTTCCTCCTCGCTTAAAACATTATCGCCGTAAATACCTTCCAGAATTGAGCCTGAGCCTTTTTCAAACAGGGTAATCGCCGTGTTGTCCTCTTTGTGCTTGCGTTTTACAATTATTTTTTGCGTGTTTGTTATAATGATGTTGTAGTCAGACTTATCGGTTGTCTGCAAAGTCGTTTCGGCGTCGTCAAGAAAGTGGAATTTTATATTGATATCAAGGCGGTTTGCGTATTCCGGCGGCAGGACTTTTGCCTTGTCAAAAGTCACAATCTCGCGAAGCGACTGCAAAACCGTTTTATCCGGCGCGAAAACAAGAGCGTTATGGCAGAAACGTTTATCTTTAGGGTACGTTGCTGAAAGCAAAAACTCATAGAAAATACACGTTGCCATTAAAATTGTCTTGCCGAGCCCCATTGTCAGCGCGTAAATATAATTCGGGTACTCCTCGCGGTACTTTTTCATTTGTTTAAAAAGCATATCAGTTTGTTTTTCGATTTCTTTTGGCAAATCAACGATGTCGCCTATATTGGTTAGCGACAATTGCCCGTTTGTATTGGGCGCAGAATAGTCGTTTAAGTCTGAAAAATCACCCTCGTGTTTACGCCAGAGGTTGAAAATCTCATGCATCGGGGCGTTATTCATAAATTCCTTGACAAAGACATACATTTCCAAAGCCTCGAACTGCGGAGGACGCAGAAACGCGTTTTGATTTAATTCAAAATCATTATAAGCGAGGAATTTCTTTGTCAATTCTCTGTAGTCGGAGCGTATTTTTCGCCTGTTGCTAAGATAGTACGCCCTTAAGTGTTCGTAAAAGGCAAACTGCTCGTCATATTTCGCGCTCATACCCTCACCTCGACTTCCAGGGATTCGGACAGTAAATCTGTAATTTTAACTTTAATTGTTCCGGCGTCTTCGGGAATATCATAAATCCCTTTAACAAGGCTTTTCTTGTCCGGAATATCGGTTACGGCCGGCTCCATTACAACGCCGTCAAAATTCCAGTCAATCATAACGGATTCCGCGAGTTGCCGCCAGTCCTCAATGTATTCTTTATCAAGCGATAGCTTCTGCATAAGGTTCAGCGGATAGAATTGCCGTATCACAAGCCGCCCTTCCTCAATTGCAATGTCAACTTCGGCTTCACGCTTGAGTTGCAAATCAGTCTTGTCGCGGAGTATATCGCAAATCTCAAGGTCTACTTTATAATCGACAAGCCCAAAAAGCAGCCCTTCTTTTAAGTCCGGCTCGTGACCCATACACACGATTAAAAGCCTCAACACAACCGTGCCGGGATTGCTTTCCTTTACGCGTTCAAATTCCTTATACGGCAGATTAGCCTGCAATTCCTCAAGGTCTGCGCGTGTGGCAATGCGGTTGACGGGCATAATTTTCACCATTCGCCCGTCTTTTTCGCCGTCATAAATGTGACCCGTCGGAAATGGCTGTATTTCAAGCGCGTCAATCAGAAGTTGCCGCGCTTCAACGGGGTTTCTAAAAAAGTTGTAATTGTTGACATTAAAAACCTCAAAACCCGTGTATTTTGGCGGCTCGTCGCCCTTGATTATAGCAAGCTGCGCTTTATCAATTTCAGCGGCAAGGGAAATAAGCCGCTTTGTAGTGGTTTGAATTGCACCGAGATTGATGTCCGCGCCGATAAAACGCCGCCCGAGTTTCATTGCAACGGCTTGTGTAGTGCCGCTGCCCATAAAGCAGTCGAATACGAGACCATTTGGCGGCGTTGACGCTGAAATAATTCTTTTTATAACCGCTTCGGGTTTTTGCGTAGGGTATCCTAAGCGTTCGCCGTCCTCGCGATTTAATTGTTCTATATCAATCCAGTAATCTTCCGGAATTTTGCCCTCATCAACATAATATTTATATACTTTGCCGGATTTCTTATCAGTTTTTTCCTGATACTGTCTTCCGTCCGCGTCTGTTTTTAATCTCATATGAGAATTTGTTTTTCGTGTGGTCACAACGTTTACATCATAACCATTGAAATAGTAGTCTGAAGTTTTAGAATACAAAAGTATTGTGTCGTGCTTTCTTCCAAAAAATCTTGAGCCTTTCCCGCCAATTGAATAGCACCAAACAATTTCATTGACAAACTTATCCGCACCAAAGACCTCGTCCATTATGCAACGCAAATACGCGGATTTATGCCAGTCACAATGCAAATAAATGCTACCTTTGTCTGATAGCAATTCCTTCATAAGCAATAACCGCTCGTACATAAACTGCAAATACTCGTCATTCGTCCAAATATCGCCGTACTGCTTTTCCTCAAACGCCGTGCTGTCGTTTGTAACTGCCTGACCGCGCAGCTGTATCTTTTTCTTGTAGTCGGCCTTACTGTCAAATGGCGGGTCAATATAAATCAAGTCAATTTTGCCGCGAAATTCACGCAGTAGGTGTCCCATTACCTGAAGATTATCACCCCAGTAAAGGCGGTTAATCCACGGTTGTGACTTCCCGCCGGTGATAATCTCCTCTTCGCCGCCATAACGCTCGCGAAGCTGCGCGGGGAAATAGGAATACGCGGTAAACGGCCGCTTGCCAGTCCAACGCAGTTCGGGGAAGCCTTTAATAGGCTCCTTCTTTTCAATTTCAAAGCTCAACTGTTCGCCGTTCATAATTATGCTCCCTTATTTGTATTATTTACCGCCGCAGTAAAAGCGGAAGTCACATTCGTTGCACACTTTATCGTCTTTGCAGCGTGTGCTGTAGTCTTTTTTCATAATTTTCCGCACGGTATCGTCAAACGCCTGAACTGTCGCCTCTATCGCGGTTTTGGAGTATGGATAGCTTATTGTAGGCAAGCCGTCCTCCGTTCCCGTGTAGTACAGGTTCATTTTGCTGACTTTTTGCCCTGTCCGCTCCTCCACGAGGTGCGCGTAAACTTGGAGCTGTCGGCGGTAGTGTTCAAGTCGAGCTTTCACGTCCTCGCGGAACAAATCGGGTTTCTTTTCGCTCTTGAAATCCACAAGCTCAACCGTGCCGTTTTCGCCTTTTATAAGGTCAATTTTTCCTTCTATTATATAATCCTCTTTAACAAGCGAAACGTCGACTTCGGCTTGCTGTATCGTGTGCCATTGCCCTGCCTGCCGCTCGGCGTAGCGCAAAACCTGCTTCAAGGCAGCTTGTTTCTGCGGTCCTGCGAGGTATGTCCGCTCGGATTTGCTTATGCTCGTGTAATTTGCGTCAAACCACGAGCATATATATTCGGCGGTGATAAGATGTTCCTCCCTGCGAATTGCGGCACGGTGAATGTCCTCTATCGTCTGGTGAACGAGCATACCGAATAACATAGCGTTCACGCGGACAGGCGTAAATTCAAGCTCTTTGTAAAATTTATATTGCAGTGAACAGGTTTCGTAAACCGATATATGCGATGTAAACGAAAACTTGTCCTTGATGTTCACGTCTTTCACAGTCTTGAAGTCGAACTCAGCAAGGTCAAGCGTTTTTTCGTCCCGCAACTCGTCATAAACCTCACGAAAATACATTGACGGAGTTTTCTTATCCTCGTTGCAAGTCAGCACAAGCAAATTCTGCGCCCGCGAAAATGCCGTGTAGTACAATCGCCAAAAGTCAAAGTATTTTATATCAGCGTAAGGCTCAAAAGCCTTGCGCTTGAAATATTTATCCTCTACAGCCGTCATAAGGTCGGTGTAGGTCTTGCGCGGAACGTTAGCGAGCGAATCCACAAAAACAATCGGGAACTCCATACCCTTTGACTGGTGGATAGTAAGAAACGAAACGCAGCCGCTCGGAGCGTATTCGGCATCGTCCTCGTATTCACTTATGCCGTCGTCAAAGAGTAGTTTAAGGTACAGATTGAACAATTTTTCAGTGTTATCGTCTATCCGGCGTTTGCCGTTCCATTCGCGGCCGTCTAAGACGTCAATATGGTGCAGATACTCAAATTTGCTTATAACCCGCGTGAATAGGGCAATGTTGCGCGTCGGGCGAACGTCCATAATACCGCCGTTGAGGTCAGTATCAAGATATTCTGCGAAATTCGGAAACTCGAATAACTGATAAAGCAAACCGGAATAAGCGTAGTCCGTGGTGTCGCTAAGTCCGGCGTGAATTTTGCCTCGCCGCCGAATGAACGTCAAGAGGTCACTGTTCTCGGCTTTTTTAACCTCTGTGCTTGCAAACCTCACCGCATCAAGAAAATAGGTATAGTGCTGCGAGTCGAGGTATTGGTATTCTTTCGCTTCAAGCCCGACGACATAAATCGGGAACATCAGCATAAGACAGCCGAGTAAGAGCTTTATTTCCTCACGCTCAAAAAACATATCCGAGCGCGGAGAATAAACGTTTATGCCCTTCTCCTCAAGAAAACGCGACAGTTTCAAAACACGCTCGTGTTTAACGGAATTAAAAAGAAACGCCAGTTGGTTATAGTCAGTCAGCTTGCCGCTGTCGCGGAGCCTGTGAATAAACGCTAAAATTTTGTCGTGCCATTCGTCCTCGTCATCTTCTGACGATAATTTAACGACCGCCGGGCTTGTCAGCGCGGTTTTATTATTCGGCTCTATAGTCTTGCGATAGCGGAACTTATTCCAGCGGAAACGAAAACGCGCACCGTCAGTAGTTGACATCCACTTATTATAGAAATCAACAATGCCGCTGTCAGAACGGTAGTTAGTGACAAGCGGTATAATCTTGCATTTTCCCGCCGCGAATTTGCCGGGAAATTCAATAATGTTTCGAATAGTCGCACCGCGAAAACGATACAAGCCTTGGTCGTCGTCGCCCACCACGCAGATATTTCCGCTTTCGCCGCCGAGCAGGAAAACAATCCGCTCCTGGATATAGTTAGTGTCCTGGTATTCGTCAATCATTATGTAACGTATCCGCTCACGAATAGCCGCAAGAATTGCCGGGTTTTCAGCAAGCAAACGGTACGCCTCAGTTTGGATAGCCGAAAAATCCATAAGATTGTTTTCGAGCAATATTTCTTGATAAATTTCGAGCATACCGCCGAGAGCGGAAATTTGCGGATTAGCGTCCGCTAAAAGGTCAGCGGGAACAATCAGCTCCTCCGAGAGATTATTTACAAAACTGCAGATTTCGCCTGATTGCCGCCAGGCTCCGCCGCCTGAAAGTACCGCCTCAATATGCGGCAAGGCGCGAAAACGATAGATATTTTGAAACACCGTGTATTGTTGGTCGAACTGGTCAAGCGTGCGGTAATTCTTTTTAAGGCGCGTATATTCAAGGTTCTCCTTGATTATTCGGAGGCACAGCGAATGAAACGTGCCAATATACATCTCGTTAAGATTGACGGAAATATCGCGGGCGGCAAGCTCGTTCGTTATTCTCGTGATAAGCTCCTTGGCGGCTTTGTCGGTGAATGTCGCCACAAGAATCTGTTCCGGCCGGGCGCCGCGCTCGTGTATAAGGTAGACAGCACGCTTGACGAGCGTGAAAGTCTTCCCTGTTCCGGGACCCGCCGATATAAGAACGGGACCCTCGGTAGTTTCGATTGCCAGCCGCTGCGCGTCATTAGCGTTCCCAAAGTCAAACATATCGTGCAAGCCCCTCTTTAGTTTATTTTTCACTCTCATTATAGCACAAACGCTTATAAAAGGCAAGACGCTTTTTATGTATCCGCGGATAAGCTCGCCCGGGGCTGGAATCGCGCCTGCGTACACACCGCGCAGATTTGCGGAACGCTCAAGCGCTCAATCGCTGACTGAAATACCGGGCGTATAGCGGCCCTCCGTCATATACTCCGCGATTTGTACGCGTTGTTCGAGGCCGAGTTTTGCCGCGTACAGCTTTGTGAAATTCTACAATGCGGGCGTTTCGCCAAGGACGCGGGGTGCGCTAACGGTGACAAACGCCGGGGACTATTTCGTCCCCGGCGCGTTATTTATTGTTATTTATTCATTTACAAACGCCGGGCGTTTATGGCGATACACTTGATACGCAAGTTCCACGTCCGCAATCGTCACCTTACCGCTCTTGTTTACATCAGCTATGAGCATCCAAACTTCGGGCTGGTTTTCAGGCACTACTTGTGTACGTGCAATCTGATAGACTGTCGTCACGTCTACGAGCGTCATAGCACGTTTAGGAGTTTCTAGGTCAAAGACCCCGAGTGCATAGATTGGAACAAATGTTACCTCTACAGTTACATCAGCATTACTTACGACGACTGTAAACGTGTCGTATCCGTCAACTTTGGTAAGCGTTGCGTCTACGCCGCCAACCTTTACTGTACTGACTTTGTAATTATCATTCAGCGGAACAATCGTAAACGTATATGTCCCGTTTGCACGCGCATACTCCGTATCCATACCAACAGCACCAGACAGTGAGATTACGCCATTGCCTGTTACGTCTGTAGTGATTGTGTAGTAGGTTGTTCTTGTGGCTTCTTTTGTCAATTCCAGACCCGCGTCTAACTTAGTTTCATCTGTAACACTAGCCTCTTTTAATTTTCCTGCGCCGGAAATCTCAACGTTGACAGCCTGTACCGTTACCGTGTCTATCACGGTACTCTCGTCCGTGGAAACCTCCGCTTTTGACGCGTTAACCGTTACACTCGCGAACAAACCGGCCATTTCCACGTTTGACGCGCCCGGGTTAATGCTTACCGCGCCTAAGCCGCTATCTGTTCCTGTAGAAGTAGAAGCCTTAGTATCAAGCACCGCCGGAGATTGCACGTTTGTCGCCGTTACAGTTGTATCGCCCTCTGCGCGTATCGCTACAGGTTCAGAACCTGCGGACGCAGGTTTGTCAATTACTATTTCTTCGGTTACGTGAGTATTTTCAAGCACAACGCTATGTTTGCCGCCGCCCTTGACGTTTAGCTTCGGGGTATTCACATTCTTGAGCTTGACTTCGCCGTCGCCTACTGTTTCAGCAACCTCAATGAAGCCGCCGGTCACAGTCACACCGCTAAGTGTTACGTTTTTGCTGACAATGTAAATATTTCCGCTGAAATCCGTGAGACCCGAGAGCGTCACATTCTCCGCTTCGATGTAGATGTTGTTTATTTCCGCAAAATCACCGTTGTTTGAGTTGGACGTAATATGTGCGCTGTTCTCGTCCGCTTCGTAAATCGGGGTAAACACGCCGCTGCCGGTGAATGTCTGCGCCCAACCGTCGAATTTATACCCGGCGCGTGTCGGGTCTTTAGGCGCGCCCTCGCTCTGCGGACGTGTTTCGAGGACTTTGCCGTTATGCGTGAGATAGGTGTTATCGGTGTCTACATCTTCCCACTGCGCCGTGTACACGTAGGGGTCGCCGCTAGTAACAGCCACGAGACCATTATTATCCGCGCCCGTCAACCTCCAACCAACAAACTTTTGACCTGCGACAGGCGCAACTTCGGGAGCTGTGGGGATTTTGTTGTAGCTAACGCTGTTCTCTGACAGTACCGTCTCCACCGGCGAGCCGTTGAGCGTGACATCTGTGACAAATTTCACGGTAGCGGTAATCGGCGCGTACTGCGCTATGTGCTGTATCTCATTGCCGACAAGTTTTTCGCTGTAATCTGTGAACGTGTAACCCTCACGCGACGGATTTGTCGTTGGTCGCACGTTCTCTTGTAGCAGTGAGTAGTCATAGTCATAATATTTGTGTGTGGGGTTAGTGACAATTATCACGCGCAGAGTAGCAGACGACACGGAAACGCTCCCGTTTCCTGCTGAAACTACGCAATAGAAGTTATGCGTTCCGTCCGCGAGACCTGATAACGAGTAAGTATTGCTTGTCGCGCTGTTAATTTTTTCATTGTTTACATACCACTGGTACGTCAGCGCACCGCCGTTAGCTTCGCTAGCGGTCACGGTCAACGCATTATTCGATTGTTCAGGTTTCCCAACGCTAACAGCAAGCGACTGGAAGTCGCTAATCGGGCGGTCGGGCGGGAACATCAAATTATCATTTTCGTCTGTTAATGTATCGGGAAGGTCAGACATATCAGCGAACTGCACGAAGTTGCCGGAATCGCCAATCGCCAGATTGTAACCGTTGATGTCCGCTATATTTTTCGTTTCCCTGGCGGCAACTTCAATGATAGGTGCAGCTTCATACGTTATATTATCATACTCGTCAAGAATGTTATCACCATTCTCGTCAGTAGCCACGACCATTTTTGTCAGCGTAGCGGATTTTTCAAACGTCACCGTGCCGCTGTTATTAAAATACAGCACATTGTTCCAACCCGCCGTGTCGTCGCCGAACATCGCCATATCAAACTTGTAGTAATAATCAGCCGCGCCCGTGAGCGTGAGCGTCTGGTCAAGGTTCTTGTTAAGCGTGCGGTCTGCGTAGGTTATCGTTGGCGTCGAGTACGCCGTTATCGCCACTTGCGAGGTAGTCGCCGCAGCGTTGAACTCAATCACGCCGGGCTGTCCGTCAACGCCCGCCGTACCCTTGAAATATTGCAGAGTTGGGAATTTGCCTACGACTAAAGTAGAGGGGTCGTATATTTTATTTGTAATTGTATAAGCTTCTATTACGGCAAAATCCATTCGTCCCGCTTCTTTTACCGTTACATCAACTACTTCGGGGTCGGTAAAGTCTCCAGTACGAGCCCAACTACCCTCGTTGTTCACCCAACCACGCAGTACATTCGGGATAGCTACTCTATAGCGCCCCACAGGGAAATCGCCGTCTACGCGGAATTGTCCTGTTAGCGGGTCATACGTGAAGCTGTTGATTGTTATTTGTTTAGGTACCGCCAGCGGTTTAATGTCTAACGCAACCGTATTCCCGCCCTGTACGCTAAAGTTATACGTAGCGGGCGTGGTAACATCAATCCCACCGTTCACATTTGTCGCCAAGTCAAACGCGGAGATTGTCGAGCTGATTGTACCCGAATTAGAGAAATCATACGCTGTAACCGGGAAATTGCGAACGCTCCCCGTGTCATTAGCGAGTTTACGCGCAACGGTATACCCTGTCGCCGCGTTACCATAGGCGCTAACCGTCAAACCGTTTGCCCCGAACGTCAGCGTTGGCGCAAAAACCGCGTTAATCGTCACATTACCGCTACCGTAACTATCCGACACACGCACTATATCCGGGCTGTTTTCCATTGGCTGAAGCGAATACCCGCGTATGCTGACGCTACTACCCGCAAAGAATATCGCGGGATACGGAACGCCGTTATACAGGAAGGGAACGTCTATATGTCCAAGCTCGTTCGTCATTGCTGTAGCGGAAAAAGCGTATTCACCATCGCCTACCGTAACCTTGAAATTCCCCGTAGGCAGCCATTGTACATCGAGGCGCAAAATGCCGTTAGCCTCGTTATAGACCGCGTTGGCGATTATCGGCGCGTTAGGATAGTTCAGCTTCTCAAAGTGAACATTGTAGTGCCGCTCGAGCGGGAAAAGCTCGCGGTAACTGTAAAAATTCCCGTTGGGCAATGTTTCCACTTTCAACGCTCTGAAAGTCAAGTCATAATCGCCGTTAGGAACCAAGGCCTCGGTGAACCATTCTGTTTGAGGACTATATTCATAGAACATATCCCAAAACGGAGCCCCTACACTTTGAATACCGGGTGTAAATATATCGTTCGGATACAGGTCGTACACACCTATGGGTTCCTGCCCCTGCGTAGAGCGCCTGACGTGGACGAAGGGAATAACATCGTTGCCCGCAGTAGAGGGAGCGGTAGGCAGAGCGTCTGCGATTTGGTTAGACTCCCAAATGATGAACGCACCCCCGCCCTCTGTAATCGGGAATATAGCCGTATGCTGTTCTGTGCCGCCGTTCAGCGTAATCGCGTTACCCCACACTTGACGCGATACGCGTGCTACGGATATACCCGGGTCATTCTGCTTCGGGAAAAAGTCGAAGTAGCGCACTGACACGCCGTGACCCGCGATACTTTCAGCAGGTGCCGGGACGTACCTTTGATTTTCATTGTCCCAATCAAGACAATCAAGGACAATCGTGCCGTTAGTCGCCCACGCGGTAGCGCTGAGCGGCAGACCGTACTGGTCGTTGCGCCCCTCAATAGCGACGTTGTAAGTTCCGTTAAGGAAATTATCGGGCGACTGCGTGGGTACAGCAGAAGCATTGAGCTGAACAGTCAGCTGCCCGGTAGCGGAATTATAATCCGCGCTCTGTATCTGCAAGCCGAAGATTTCAGAGTATTCAAAGGTAACGCCGCGGTGTATTCCCGGCTCGTCCTTAAACTTCCCGCCCGGCGGTTTTTCACTAATTGTGGGCGCGACAATTTCCGGGGCGGTCATTGTGCCGTTTTCAAAAAACGTCCGCTTTTCCGCGCGGAAAAGAATATCGTAGCCGCGTTGGTCAAAGTCCCACGGGGTCTCCGAATCCGCTAAATCCTCAAACAGCGTCCAAACCGGAATATTGCCGGAATAGGGCGGAGCGCCATACTGATTGCTCGCGTAAAGGTCGGAACCGGAAGCCGGAGCCGGAAATTGCGCCAAATCATCAGACAGGCGATACACGTTTAGCATAGTAATCGTAGCCGGGAAGTATTGATTGGGTCCGCCATAGATAGCAATAGAGCCTGTGTAATCGTCCGAGAGCCAGCGGAAAGCCTTTTGACCGTAATCCCATAGCACCTTGCTACCGAGCGGCTCATTAAGCCCAATTGTAACATAGTTGGAACTATTCGTGTAACTACTTATAGGCTTACTGACGCGAACAGTAGGCGTGTCGTTATTGTTATAAAGGTCGTAGTAGCGGATATTGAATGTTTTGCCTAACAAATCCTCCGCAGGTCTGGGGTTTCCAAAATCGTCCAAAATATAGGCGACAATCAGATTTTGGACATTATTAGAAAACACGCTACCGGCAGTTCTATACTGTCCGCTAAAATAATCGCCGGTACCATCAATTGATACCCAATAACGGTCGCCTAATTGTAAGCCCGGTGCTACAATGAACAGTTTACCTGTGCTTGCCTCGTAACCCGCAGAGGTTATAACGGCGGTACTAGGCGCAGGCTCGAAGTTTATAGTAGCGGTAGCGGTAGGGGCGACAGGCACAAACCCAGTAACAGGTTCCATTCCGATGTATTCGCGCCCTGAACTCTCGAGAGTAAAATTATAAGTTCCCTCTTGTGGATTTTGAGCGTCCGCTAAATCCGCGAACAATGCCCAGACAGGTATTTCCGCGGTGTATGGGTTTTCGCTTCCGTGCGGATATGCCGCAGTTATCTGCTGCCCCTCGCGATACGCGGTAATGTCCCAAAAGAAGTAATCTCCCTGTGTCATAGCATTTGGAACCGCAACTTCCGACGAGTGCCACCGTAGCGTGTCATAGGTATCATCGTAGGTCACACCAGTATCGTCCCCATACGCCGCCCCGGCGGTAACGTTTAGCGGCGCAATCGGCGCGATTGACAGCACCATTGCAATCAATAGTACCAGTGACAGGATTTTGCGTTTGTGTTTCAGCATAATTGTGTCCTCCGTTTTGTTGTAACCGCGCACAGCGCGGCATTTGATATTTGATATTTGATAACTGTTATTTGTAAATAACTGTTAACTTTCAACTGCTGTTATGTAGTTTTTCAGCACTCCGGCAATGCCAACTCTGGTGGCGATGTCCTTTGGGTTGAGCCTGCCGGCGCTGTCGCCGCTTATCAGCCCCGCGGCATATGCCCACTTCACGCCGTCCCGCGTGTAGGTTGAGATATCGCCCGCGTCGGGGACATTCGCGAGGTCGGAGCTTGCGGAAACGTCGAGCCCGCGCGATTTCGCGAGGTTATAGAGGAGCTGGAACATCTCGCCGCGCGTGATTTGCCGCTCGGGAGCCGTGCCGTCGGAAATCCCCGCCGCGACAGCCCAGTCAACGCCCTTGCTGTACCAGGCCGCGCCGCCGCTGACGTCCGTGCCGTCATATTTCGCGAGCAGCGTGAACATCTGACCGCGCGTGAGTTTCACGGCCGGGGAGAAAGTTTTCGCGGCGGCGTTGGTGGTATCCATAAGGCCGCGCTCGTTGACGAATTTCACGGCGTCGTAAAACCAGTCGCTCTCGCTGACATCGCTGTAGGGATTGACCCAGTTAGCGGAAGCGGGCGGCTTTTCCGAGGGTTTAGCGGAGGGAGAAGCCGACGGCGACGGCGTAGCGGACGGCGACGGTGAAGCTGTAGGAGAAGCCGGAACCTGCGGACTAACCGAACCGCCGCCGCTACTCGAACCGCCGCCGCTCGAACTTCCGGGGCTAGACGGAGCGGGGCTTGGCGGGCTTGACGGACTTGACGGGTTAACGTTCGCCGGAGGGTTTGAAATATCGCCGATTGTCAGCGCGGCGGAATCCACCGTGTAGGGGATATCCTCAACGTTGTCGTTCAGCAGTTCAACGTTTTTGAGCGTGACTGTCGCCGCGCCGTCTGCCTTAGCGGTTGCTGAAAACGTTACCATCACGATATCGCCGCCGTTATACGCGGAGCCGCCGAAGGCGCTCGCCATAAGCGCGGGGCTCTCGTCAAAGGCCGCCGCCGCCATTCGCAAACTGCGCTCGAAGCCGCTGTCAACGCGCCCGGAACCGGCCGTGTAGGTCAAATTATCCGGCAGAACGATTTCAAAGCCGAAGGCCGTAAAATTCGTCCCCGCCGCGGACAATAAACTTATCGTATAAGTAACGCTGTCGCCGACTTTAACGTTTGCCGCCGAAGCGGAAATTTTCAGGGTTATTTTCCCCGCCGCAATCGCGCCGCCGGAGTATGAAAAACCAAGGAAAATAACCAGTGCCAAAAACGTCGCCGTTAACTTTTTCATCGGGAAAACCTTTCTATTATGGGAGCGTAAAACTGAGGGCATAAAACTAAGGGCGTGGATTAAAATAACGTTGTTTCAACAAATTTGTATTGAAAACGAAATGTGTATTAAAAACGCAAAGAGCCAAGAGTTCGTCATTGCGAGCGCCGGGAAACTCAACAGACAAGCGGGTTTAGGCGCGAAGCAATCCAGTGCCGCAGTCCGTAGATACGTATGTTACGCTCCCGGCACTGGATTGCCGCGCCGGTTTCAGTTCTACGTATCTTACAATTTCCGCGGCTCGCAATGACGGTGCGCCGGGACGCGGGCTTGGACGGGGGTTGCGGCACCCCCCGCCTCTGCGGAGGCACCCCCCTCTAAAGAGGGGGGCTTTAGAGGGCAGGACGGGAGACG
>JAISJH010000104.1 GCA_031261635.1 Oscillospiraceae bacterium | reverse complement strand
TCCCGGCGCATTGCGCCGGGACAGGGCTGGGCTTCGCCCAGCCCGTCTTTGCGAAGCCGCCACCGCACTTGCGATACGTAGTGAATGTTATGCGGCGAAGCAATCCAGGGTTGACGTAGTGGTCTGCGATACGCAAGACGTATGTTACGCTCCCGGCACTGGATTGCCGCGCGCCTAAACGTCCTACGTATCGCAAGTGCGGTGGCGCTCGCAAAGACGGCGCACGGCGCCGGGACGGAGTGGGCGCCGGGACGGAGTGGGCGCGGGACGGGGTGGGCGCCGGGACGGAGTGGGCTTCCCCCTCACCGGAACAAGTAGCAGCTAACGAACGTTATCGTACTCTTGCCGTAGTAGTAGTCCATTCCGTTTGCCTTGCAGGTTTCAGCCACTACCATTCCGAAGGCCTCCATAGAGCTGTTTTGCTCGTCCGGGAAGCGGCAGGGTTCGTCCGGGTATGTACAGGGCTTGCAGCGATTACAGCCTCCCGCGCCCAGACACATCATCGTGTCGCCGGGGTAGCTCTTGCGAAGCTCCTTGTAGTATTTAGAAACGTTCTCTCCGTGTTTAGCCATAGTTTCCATAGTCGTTTCGCCGTCAAATTCGTCCTCTAGCTGCCCCGTCGTTTGTACAATCAGCCCCTTAGAATAATGCCCGATTTTTTCCCGGCACTCCTCGATAGTCCCGCAGGCCGGGGGACACACCCAGGTTTTGCCATACGCTCCGCAGGCCGCGCACATATCGCGCACAAGAGGATTGCAGTCAATAGTAGCGGGGTCAAGCGCGCCCGCCTGTGAAAATCCCGCGGCAATAGCGCCGCCGATGAGCTGTTCTGTGGTCATTTGCCCGTCCCTCCTTAAATATGTTATATATTGGTAGAAATAGTAAATCTGTTTTTTGTTTCACCTAGCCCGATAAGGAAATCCTTTCTTTTTTCCGCCGTATTCAACTCGCGCATAGTTTTTTCAATATCGTCAAAGTCAAGCGTCGTATTATCCCGCGCGTATATATACTCATTACCATTGTACTCCGACCATTTTTCAACTTCCGTAGCGGTGTAAGCGTGAGAACTATTCGAGTGAAAGAAAACGCCGCTTTTCAGTTGTCTCGCAGGATTACCGCCCCACGCGGTATTGCTCGGAACCCTTTTGCCTGCCACAACCGCTTCGGTGCCGATAATACTGCCGCTTCCGATATGCGTGTTTTTCCAAATTTTAGCGTCCTGCCCAATCCAAACGTGGTCGCCAACATATATTGACTTCGCAAAATTTGTACGCTTATGAGTTTCAACGTCAAATATCAAATGAACATCGCCGGTTCTCAACAACACGCCCGTTGAAAACAGACAGCCGCTTCCGATAAAAATATTCGCCTGTTCGGAGCATTGCAAATTCAACCGCCCGTTGAAATAGTTGTTTCTGCCGGAATAAAACGAACTGTTGTTCCAAAGAGATAATACCAAAGCATAGGGGTTGTAGCTTGCGGAAAGGACTACCAGACTGTTGTCGCCGTTAAACGAGATAGCGCAATTTTGCAGCTCGGCCACCCCGCCCGGTACGGCGAGGATATTTCCCTTACCCTTAAATTGAATCTTGCTTTTCCCGTCAAATTTTATCCCGCCGACTATCTGATTATCCGATAACCCGGCAATATGCTCCGTAGATGTTATAGTTTGCATATCTCACCTTAACCCCTTTCGCAATTGTTCTTACAGTATAACTTAATTATATCACAAAAGTTGCAATTTGTAAAGCACTGTGGTATAATAACAGTTGACAGTTATTAAATATCAAATATCAGATACGGAGGGGCTGAAACTATGTACTATAATATAAATATGCAGTGGGACCCGGAAGCGGCGGTTTGGATAGCTGAAAGCGACGACGTGCCGGGCTTGGTGCTTGAATCGGGTTCGTTTGACGCGCTTGTGGAACGCGTCCGCTTCGCTGTGCCGGAACTGCTCGAACTGAACAATTGCCGCGTTGATAACAGGGATTTAATGTTCCGAACCGAGCGTCTTGAAAAGGTACACGCGTATGGCTGATTTGGCAAAACCGCTTCGCGACAAACTAAGCGAGCGCGGCTGTCTGTTCGTCCGCCACGGCAAGGGCGACCACGACATTTGGCATAGCCCGATAACAAACAGGAATTTTCCTGTTGACAGCAAAATAAAATCACGACATTCCGCTAACGCAGTATTAAAGCAAGCGGGCATTGATGAAAAGTTTTAACGGAGAGAAAAACACTATGCATAACATCACATTTTTACCTACCAACATAACTGCCGCGGTAGAGGGCGGTACTATTCTCGAGGCCGCTATCGCGGCGGGTTTGCGGCTTGACGCTCCCTGCGGCGGGCGCGGTAAGTGCGGCAAATGCAAGGTTCGCGCAAATTCAGAAACCGTTCTGGCTTGTCAGACGCTTATTGACGGCGACCTCACTGTCGACCTCTCCGAGGCGGCGGGACACCGCATACTTATGGGCGGGTTGAGCCGCGAAGTTGCCGCAGACCCCGCCGTTAAGAGCGTTATCGTTGACGTATTGAAACCGTCAACGTCCGATTTGCGCGATTGCTATACGCGCTTACTGGCGGCTTTAGCGGAAAAAGAGGTTGAGATTTCCCTTGTCTACCCCGAGGTTTTGCAAAAGCTCTACGCGACGCTTGAAGCCAATAGTTACACCGTTGAGGTTTTATATTATCAAAACGAGCTTATTGCAATCAGAAAACCCGGAGAACCGCTCTACGGCGCGGCGTTCGATATCGGCACCACGACTATCGCGGCATATCTGATTGACCTGTACACGGGCGCGGAACTCGCGAGCGCGAGTATGCTAAACCCGCAAACAACCTACGGCGCGGACGTTATTATGCGTACCAAATACAGCGTTGAACACGGCGTAGGCGAGCTTACGCGGCTAATACGCTCCGCGCTGAACGATTTAACGCAGGAGTGTTTAACCCACGTACTGGGCGACGCGTCTAACCTAGCGCTTGTGACTGTTGTCGGCAATACCTGTATGCACCACCTTTTTGCCGGTATTAACCCGGAGCCGCTTGCCTACGCACCCTATACCGCCGCCATTACCGAGGCTCTGACGCTGAACGCGCGTGAGTTCGGTTTCAGCGGCGTGTTACCCGGGGCTAAACTGTTCCTGTTCCCGAATATAGCGGGCTTTGTGGGCGCGGATACTGTCGGAGCCGCGTTGGCGGCGGAAATGGACGAAGCGGAGGAAATAACGCTCCTAATCGACATAGGCACGAACGGCGAAATGGTCTTAGGCGACAAAACGCGGCTCGTAACCTGTTCCACGGCGGCGGGACCCGCCTTCGAGGGCGCGGCAATCTCCTGCGGTATGCGCGGAGCCGAGGGCGCGATTGACCACGTAACGCTCGAAGTGTCTGACCCGCTTAAACCCGCCGTGAAAATTTCCCTGAGCGTGATAGGCGGCGAAAGCACCCCGGCTAAAGGCGTTTGCGGTTCGGGACTGATAGACGCTGTGTCCGAATTTGTCCGCACGGGGATTGTTGACGAGAGCGGCAAATTCTCCTTCGGCGGCTCGGAGTTCAGCCTCTCCCCCGGCGTTACAATTACGCAGAAAGACATACGCGAAATACAGCTAGCAAAGGGCGCGATGGCGGCGGGAATAGAGATGATGTGCGCTAAACTCGGTATCAGCGACGGCGACATCAGGCGCGTACTGATTGCGGGAGCCTTCGGAAGCTATATGCGCCCCGAGAGCGCCTGCGGAATAGGCCTAATCCCGAAGCAACTCCTCCCCGTAGTAAGCGCGATAGGCAACGCGGCGGGACAGGGCGCGAAGCTCGCGGCGATATCAATAGCGGAATTTACGCGCGCCGCCGGACTGGCGAAAAAAATGGAATACCTCGAACTAGCGGCAGACCCGGCGTTCAACGACATATTCGTAGACCATTTGAGCTTTGAATAGAAAGGGGCGTTTCAGTATGGTATACACAATAGACGAAATCAGGCGGCGTATAGAGCCCGTGGCGAAAGAGTACAACCTAGCGGCGGTGTACCTGTTCGGCTCCTACGCGCGCAACGAGGCAAGGGACGACAGCGACGTCGATTTTTTGGTGGACATAACGGGCGGCGTACACCTCGAATGGGCGTGCGGGGGCGTATATAATGACCTCAGCGAAGCCGTTAATAAAAAAATTGATATGGTTACAACTGACGTATTCGATGATAAGGATACTAAGGAATGTAATCCGTGGCTAATTGAAAACATTCAGAAAGAAAGGGTACAAATCTATGGATAACGCAGACCGCGGCATATTGCAATTCATAAGAAAATACTGTGAAAATATCGCTGAATACATTCAACGTTTTGGCGATGATTACGCAATTTTCATAGTAGACAGCGCTTATTTTGACGCCGTTTCAATGTGCATTTATCAAACCGGCGAATTAAGCACCGGGCTATCCACGGAATTTAAGGAACTTACGAAAGACCAAATACCCTGGCAAAAAATAAAAGGTATGCGGAATATTTTTGCTCATAAATACAAATCTATGAAAAAAGACGAGGTTTGGACAACCGCGACCATTAGTATCCCAGAACTCCTCGCCTTTTGCAACGAACAATTATCGCTATAGCCTGTATAACACCCCTCCCCGGCGGGTATAATTTACCTACTTGGGAGGATTGTTATATGTACAGACATTTACTTATGGCGCTTGCGTTGTTTGTTGCCGTTGCGTATTGCGCGGAGCTGGAGATTGAGCAGCTTGGGCTTGCGGATAAGCTTATTCGCCTGCACGTTGTCGGGGCGAGCGATTCTGACGCAGACCAGGCGTATAAACTGGAAGTGCGGGACAGGGTTATCGCCCTTATGCGCCCGATACTTGACGGCGCAGAGGACGCCCGGGACGCTGACGCTCGCCTGAACGGGAGTTTGGCCGCTATAGAGGCTCTTGCGCCGAACCTTACCGTTACGCTTGAAACCGAGAGTTTTCCCGAGCGCGATTACGATACGTTCAGCCTGCCCGCCGGGGATTACCGGACGCTTCGCGTAGCGATAGGCGCGGCGGAGGGCAAAAACTGGTGGTGCGTGATGTTCCCGCCGCTGTGCTACGACGCCGCGATTGATGACGGCGGCGACGAGGTTCAGGCGGCGTTCGCGCGGCTTACAGGCGAGGAAATCGACTTGATTACCGATAAATCGGGCTACGTGATAAAATTTCGAGTGCTTGATGTGATTGCGAAGCTTAAGCGGTATTTTAGTTGACGCCCCGCTTGCCATAATATTCCATAAACGCCAATAACTGGGAAAATCCCACTTGGGATTTCCCAGTTATTGTTAGTCTTGAAAAAATTTTTCAGTTTCTTTACTTTCTTGTAAAAAAAACGCTTGCAATTTGCGGCGGGATTGTGTATAATGATATACGCCGATTGGATAACGGTTCGGCACCTGCGCGGGTGGTTCGACGCACCCACGCAGATATGCAGGACAAACAGGGTGTCCCACAAAGCAGTCTTAGTCTCTGCACCGCCTCACATTATAGCACGTTTTCTCTGCTTTTTGCAAGGGGAATTTGTTGGGGCGGCTGTGGAATTAAGCGGCGCGGGGGGTTACTCCCTGCGCCGCTATTGTTATTCGCTCGGAGCTTGAGCTATCCGCCGGGGGTGGGATTGGGAACCCTGCCCCCTGCCGTGAACAAAAGCGCCGGGCGCGGTGAACAATATCTTATTGAGGAGGAACATAAAATGTTCACCAGACACAGTAACCGTATACTCTCCCTCGCAATCGCCGCAATCCTCTTACTAAGCGCGGCTCCGGCAATTGCCGCCAGCACCACACAACTCATATCCGTAATATTCAGCGATATGAAGTTAATAATCGACGGCAAACAATACACGCCAAAGGACAGCAACGGCGGCGAAATCAAACCGCTGGTCTATAACGGCACAACGTACCTGCCGCTAAAAGCGGTTGCCGAGGCCTTTGGCAGAGTTGCAGCGTGGGATAGTGTAACGCAGAGTGCGATAATAGAAAGAGTCACTCCTCTAAACCCGCTATTGAAAGACTTGAAACCGTCACGTGTATCTTCGTATTATAATGAAGAACCTGTTTTCGAGTTTATGAAGGACAGCTTCGGAACCGTTTATCGCGATTGCGTTGCACTCAGCGTCACCACACCTTATGACGGATATGGTAACTATATCGAATATTTCCTGGACAAGCAATATTCTACTCTTGAACTGACTATTGTTCCTAATGAGAAATTTGATGCTGACTTAGTTATTACTGTTTCCATAGACGGCGATAGTAAGAACCTTTGGAAATCAGACCCGATAACGTATAAAACACGTCCGCAAGCTATAACCGTAGACGTATCAGGGCAAGAATATCTGCGATTTTCCCGGTCAGATGATTGGAAAGCTTCAGAATCGTACATTATCCTCGGTAACGCAACATTATCATAAATGCAACGTAGGGGCGGGTTTCAAACCCGCCCTGTTGGTTGGGGAAGGACGGCACCCCCCCGCGTCTGCGGACGCTTCCCCCCTCTAAAGAGGGGGGCTTTGGAGGGATTAGACGGGGGTTGCGCCCTACGGGGGCGAGGGCGAAGCCCAGCCCGTCTTTGCGAAGCACCGGCAAGCCCGCGATACGTAGGGCGTTACAGGTGCGAAGCAATCCAGTGCCGGGGGGGAAACATACGTATGTTACGCTCCCGGCACTGGATTGCCGCGCGCCTATACATTACTACGTATCGCAAGTGCGGCGGCGCTCGCAATGACGGTGCGCCGTGCGGCGCACCCCGCGCAGGGCGCTACGCAAAATGTAAAAAAGCCACTTGACAAGCGGCGGGGGTTGTGTTATACTATAGACATTAAGGGTTAAACATTGCCGATTGCGGTTCTTTTGCCCTCGATTTTACGACTAGCTACAAAGAGCAGCCGCCCGTCACTTGACAGGAGAGGGGCGGCTACTTCTTTTTAGAGTTTTCACGCAGTTGCGCTACTAGCCCAATAATGCTTATGACTACGCTGACGATTTGTATAAGGTCGCTCAGCGATATTTTGTCCATCGGCATCCCCCCATTTCTTTGTGAGGGAAAAGTGACCGCAATCACGGGGCTTCGTAACGTCCCCGCTGCAATGTTATTATTTTACCATATGTGTCGCAATTTGTCAATAGCGCGTATAAAAGAACGGGGGAGGGCGGGTTTGAAACCCGCCCCTACGTGTCCCACGCAACCCCCGTCCAAACCAACGTATTTGATATTTAATATTTGATAACTGTTATTTGAAAAAGCCGCTTGACAAGCGGCGGAGGTTGTGCTATACTATAGACATTAAGGGTTAGACATTGCCGATTGCGGTTCTTTTGCCCTCTATTTTACGACTAGCTCAAGGAGCAGCCGCCCATCACTTGACGGTTGGAGGGGCGGCTACTTCTTTTTAGAGTTTTCACGCAGTTGCGCTACTAGCCCAATAATGCTTATGACTACGCTGACGATTTGTATTAGGTCGCTCAGCGATATTTTGTCCATCGGCATCC
>JAISJH010000102.1 GCA_031261635.1 Oscillospiraceae bacterium | reverse complement strand
TGTATGCAAAAGTGGTAAGGAGGGATACTAATGCTCAGAACATTCCAGCCGAAGAAACGTCAGCGTTCAAAGGTTCACGGTTTCAGGCAGCGTATGTCAACCCGCAACGGCCGCAAGGTGCTTGCGCGCAGACGCGCAAAGAACCGCGCCGTGCTGTCTGCTTAATTATGCAGAACTACGAATTCCGGCGGGTGTACTCTAAAGGGCGTTCCGCCGCGACCTCGCGGCTCGTTCTTTATGCCCTTAGAAACTACAAGGGCGATACCCGCTTCGGAATTAGTGTCAGCGCGAAAATCGGCAACGCCGTCACGCGCAACAAAATCCGCCGTCGGTGCAAGGAGTTTTTCCGTCTTAATTCCGCGCTGTTCAAAAACGCCAGCGACTACATAGCGGTAGCGCGTTTACCCGCCGCCGGCGCGGACTACGCGGAGCTGTCGCGTGATTTAACCTACCTGGCGGACAAACTCGCTAAAATGCCGGATAAAAAACCTAAGGTGCGTAAATGAAAGCGTTTCTAATGACGGCGCTGCGCTTCTACCGGGAACGTATATCGCCGCAGTTCTCCCCGAGGTGCAGGTTTATACCGAGCTGTTCGCAGTACGCCCTAACCGCGCTCGAACGTTACGGCGCGCTAAAGGGCTCGTACCTCGCGGCGAAACGGTTATTAAGGTGCCACCCGTTTCATCGGCGGGATTATAAGGTCTACGACCCGGTACCTTGACAGTTAACAGATAGCAAATATCAAATATCAGAGACGAGAGGCTTGGACAATTGACAATTGATAATTGATAATTGACAATGACGTGGAGTTTGGACGCGGGTTTAAGGGGCTGTATTCAAACGGTAACGACTCAAAAGTCCGTCATTGCGAGCCGCGGAAAGCGTAAGATACGTAGCGGTGATACCGGCGCGGCAATCCAGTGCCGCAGTCCGCAGATACGTATTTTTAGTCCCCGGCACTGGATTGCTTCGCGCCTATATGTAGTACGTATCGCAAGTGCGGCGGCGCTCGCAAAGACGGCGCACGGCGCCGGGACGGGGGACTACGCCGGGACGGTTTCCCCGCACCGTGTGCGGACGCAACCCTCGTCCAAACCGCGGACGCGTCCTTCGTCCAAACCTACGTTATCTGATATTTGATATTTGATAACTATTATCTAAAATTAACTTAGGAGATTTTTATATTGTTTGATTTCATACTTGTGCCATTTGCGCTGCTTCTTCGGGCGCTTAACGGGGTAGTACACAATTACGGTGTGGCTATAGTTCTTTTCGCCATTATCGTATATGCCATTTTGACACCTTTTGCTATGAAAAGCAAGAAGGGTATGCTCAAAACTTCCGCTATTACCCCTAAGATGAAGGAACTTGAAAAGAAATACGCAGGTGACAAGGCGAAATATCAGGAGGAGCTTCAGAAGCTCTATAAAGACGAGGACGTTAAACCGCTCGGCGGCTGTTTATGGAGCCTTTTGCCCTTGTTTTTACTGTTCCCGATTTATTCAATCGTGCGAATGCCGTTTACAGAGCTGTTGGGCTTTACCGCGGGGCAGTTCGCGTTTCTGCGCGATACCGTGTTCCCGGCTATCGGCGTTGCCGTGCAGGGAGCCGCGAGCCTGGGCTTTGACGAGGTTTCCTACGCCGCGCTTGCAGGGAACCACCTCCCCGCTATCGTGCAGTGGCTCACGGGTTACGGCGACGCTGTAAAGAGCGCAGCGATTACCGTTCCCGACGCGTTCGCGTCCCTGTCGCCGCTGTTTAATTCGGTGCAGGGTTCAATGGGTACGGCGGCAATAACGCTGCTTGACAGAATGAGCGCGCTGAAACCCGAGGACTTAAACTTTACGCTTTTTGGCTTAAACCTCGCGGCGGTTCCGAGTTATAAGGTCTGGGCCTGGGAAGCGTTTAGCTGGGCTAACATCGGGCTGTTCCTAATGCCGCTTATAAACGTCGCGCTGTCGCTGCTTTCTACAAAGATTACTATGGCGAGCCAGACGGTCAATACAGCCGACCAGCCGGGCGGCAAGATGATGTTTTATATGATGCCTATATTCTCACTGGTCTGGGGTTTTACAATGCCCGCGCTGATGGGTTTATACTGGATAATGGGAACTTTTCTGACAACCGTTCGTGAGTATATACTTACAAAGCACTACAAAAAGATTATAGATGCCGAGACCGCAGTCCGCGAAGCGCAGAGGGCGGAGATTGAAGCCGAACGCGAGGCAAAACGCCTCGAAACCGAACGTCTGCGCGCTGAAAACGCGCTTGACACCGATAAAAACAAGAGCAAGAAAAAACTGGAGCTACAGGAAAAGCAGGAGCGCGAGGCAAAACGCCTCGAATGGGAAAAGGCTCACGAACCCGAGGAAAAGAAGCTAGCCAAAGCCGCAACTAACGAAAAACCAGCCTCACAGGTTGACAAACGCAAATTCGCTAAGGGGCGCAACTACGACCCTAACCGCTATAAACGTGAACAGTCAGATAATATTGAACAGGAGAGTAATAATGACTAACTTTATTGAACACAGCGGCAAGACAGAAACCGAGGCAACTAACAACGCCCTCGCGGAACTAACTAAAATCGCCGGGGAGCGCACCTATGACTACGAGGTGCAGGTTATTGAAAAGTCGAAAAAAGGCGTGCTGGGCTTAGGCTCGGCTCTCGCGAAAGTGCGGGTAATTTACACCTTGCAGGACGACGGAAGCGAAGTAAGCGATGCGGGCGCGGACAGCGAGCCTGTAGCCGCCGCCGCTCTGAAGTCCGTGAAAAGTGAAACTCCCGAGTGGCTTGACTACGCCACTACCGGAGACGACGGGGAAAGCGGGGCGCACGAGGAGCTTGAAGCCCCGGAAGCCGCCGTGCGGGAGTTCCTGCTTGACCTCCTGAAACATATGACGATTGACGCGGAGCTTCAAATTAAGCGCGGAAGCGGCAAACTGAGCGTAAAGATTATCCCCGTCGGCGGTGCGGACGCTTCCGGCCTCTTAATCGGCAGACGCGGCGAAACTCTTGACGCTCTGCAAAGAGTTACGAGCGCGGTAGTAAATAAGTCTTTAGAGCAGCACGTGCGTGTATATTTAGATACCGAGGGCTACCGCGAGCGGCGCAATGAAATGCTCACCGGCGTTGCCGAACGCGCCGCGCAGAAAGTTATACGCTCACGCCGCGATGTTACGCTTGACCCTATGAACGCCTATGAGCGGCACGTTATTCACACGGCTCTGCAAAACCATAAGGGCGTACACACATTCTCAACAGGCCGCGAACCAAACCGCCGCGTTGTTGTGGGTTACGGTTCAAAACGCCTTGAAACCAGGGGAGGCTCTGACTATGATTATTGATAGGCTAAAAAGCATACTCTCCGCGCAGTTCGGCATTGATATTGACCGTATAAAGGATACTACCGACGTGGTGGACGACCTCGGCGCGGACAGTCTTGATATCGCGGAACTGCTCTCGACAATTGAGGAGGAGTGGCACGTACCGCCTATCCCCGACGCGGCGGTCGCGGATATCCACACCGTTGGCGAACTCGCGGGGCTGATAGAAAGCAGGCTGGAAAAATGACGGACAATAAGACGTTTTATATCACCACGCCGATATACTATCCCTCGGCAAAGCTTCATATCGGTCACACGTACTGTTCCGTAGCCGCCGACGTAATGGCTCGCTATAAGCGCTCGCGGGGCTATGACGTTATGTTCCTTACCGGGACAGACGAACACGGGCTCAAAATCGAAAAGGCCGCTAAGGACGCCGGTAAAACGCCGATTGAGTTTTTAGACGAGATTGTCATAGGCAAGGGCGGGATTACTGACCTCTGGAAACTTATGAATATCTCCTACGACAGGTTTATCCGCACTACCGACGATTACCACGTAGCGGCGATACAAAAAATTTTCAAGGCGCTCTATGACAAGGGCGCGATATACAAGGGAACCTACGAGGGAAAATACTGCGTCCCCTGTGAAAGTTTCTGGACGGAGGCGCAGCTTGTAGACGGCAAATGTCCCGATTGCGGACGCGAAGTGCGCGACGAAAAAGAGGAAGCGTATTTCTTTAGACAGTCAGAATACGGCGAGCGCATATTGAAACTTTACGAGGAACACCCGGAGTTTCTGCAACCCGAATCGCGCAAGAAAGAGATGATTTCAAGTTTCATAAAACCCGGTTTAGAGGATATCTGTGTATCGCGTACCAGTTTCAAGTGGGGGATACCCGTGGACTTCGACCCCGGTCACGTTGTCTATGTATGGGTGGACGCGCTGTTTAACTATATGACAGCGCTAGGCTATCAAAATGAAAAGTACGATGACCTTGCAAAATTTTGGCCTTGTGATGTGCATTTTGTTGGGAAGGAAATAGTACGCTTCCACTCAATCCTATGGCCTGCAATGCTAATGGCGCTAGATTTGCCGCTTCCGAAGCGCGTATACGGTCACGGCTGGCTTGTGCTTGACGGCGCGAAAATGAGCAAGTCTACCGGGAATATTGTTGACCCCTATGTGCTGGCTGATACCTACGGTGTTGACGCGCTGCGCTATTTTCTGTTGTCTGAATTTCCCTTCGGGATTGACGGTAATTTTACTAACGACCTGCTTGTTACGCGCATTAACTCTGACCTCGCGAATAACCTCGGCAACCTCGTTTCAAGAAGCCTCGCAATGGCTGATAAATACGGCTTGAAAGAAAATGACGGCAACGCTACAAACCTCTTCGGCGGCAAGCGCGAGAGTTTCCACGCAAATATGGAACAGTTCGCGTTCCAGGCGGCACTAGCCGACGTATTCGACGTACTGAGCCGCGCGAATAAGCACATCGACGAAACCACCCCCTGGCTCCTCGCGAAAGACGAGGCTAAACGAGCAGAGTTAGCTGACGTTATCTCGACGCTGTTAGTAACAATACGCGGCTGTACGGAGCTACTCGCGCCCTTTATGCCGGACAGCGCGGGGAAAATCCTTGAACAGCTAGATGAGGGCAAACGCGGCGTACTGTTCCCGAGAATTATAGAAAAATAACAATTATCAAATATCAAATATCAAATGTCGCGCGCGGCGCGGGTTTTTTGCAATTGATAATTGATAATTGTCAATTAGGACGGGGACGCGCCCTGCGGGGGAAACCACCCCGCCGCTGCGGCGGCACCCCTCCACAGAGGGGATAAGGACGTGGGCTTGGACGGGGATTACGAGGACGCAAGCCCACCGCACGCAACTCTCGTTCAACCCCTATCCCCTCTGTGGAGGGGTGCCGCCCGCAGGCGGCGGGGTGGTTTCCCCGCGCCGTGCGCGGACGTAACGTCACGGTTGTCACCGTTGCAAAACTTCCAGAAGGTTTCCCCGCCCCGTGCGCGGACGCAGCCCTCGTCCAAACCCTCGTCTCTGATATCTGATATTTGCTAACTGTTATCTGAACCATCGTCTCTGATATTTGATATTTGCTAACTGTTAACTGTACCATTCTACCACTATCGCTTTGCGAAACCGCACGAAAAGAGGGAGCTTATGGATTACCGCACCAGTGCGCCTAAACCTATAAAGGATTTTCTGCAATACCACGAGGATATACAGGAACACTCTATTAAGACGGTCGATGAGTATTATCTCGATTTGCGCCTGTTCTTTCGCTGGCTCAAACAGCACAGGGGGGACGCCGACGCCGCGCTTGATATTAAGGAGGTCGATATTTCTGACCTCGACTTGAACTATATCGCGGCGGTTACTAAAACCGAGGTCTACGACTATCTGTCATATCTGCGCCGCGACAAGGTTCATAACGACAGCGCGAAAACGATTAAAAAGGGCTTGAACGAACGCTCGCGAAGCCGCAAACTGGCTACGCTGATGTCTTTTTTCAAGTATCTGACGGTTAAGACCGAGCAGCTTGACAAAAATCCCCTGCTCGGTATCGAAACCCCGCGCCATAAGGAGCAGGTGCCGAAGTATCTGACGCTAAAGCAAAGCGTTGACCTACTGCACAATGTAGAGGGACGGCATAAAATACGCGACTACGCGATACTGACAATCTTTCTCAACTGCGGACTGCGGATATCGGAACTCTGCGGACTGAATTTGACCGATATCGAGGCCGACCGCCTGCGTATACGCGGCAAGGGCAACAAGGAGCGTATAGTGCCGATTAACGACGCTGTGGCAGAGGCAATCAACCGCTACATTCCCGAACGCGCAAACTACGGAGCCGAACAGTCCGCCCTGTTCGTATCGCAGAAACGTAGCCGCATATCCAAAGAGGCCGTACATCTACTGGTAAAAAAACACCTCGGCGACGCGACCTTGCACGGCTATTCGGCGCACAAGCTACGCCACACCTGCGCGACGCTAATGGTTGGTAATGGCGTTGATATTAAAGCAATTCAACAACTTCTTGGACACGAACATCTTGGAACTACAGAAGTTTATTTGCACATTTCCGGACCAGATATGCGGCTTGCAGTTGACGCTAACCCTCTGAAACGCGAAAAATTACGGAACTAAGCGTAAAGAGTTTTAGGGGCGCGTATTCAGTTCATAACCCGTCCACGCGCCGTCACAGCGAAGCGCACTCCCCCGTCATTGCGAAGCACCGGTAAGCCCACGATACGTAGAACGTTACAGGTGCGAAGCAATCCAGTAGTACAGGCGAAAGAAACGTATGTTACGCTCCCGGCACTGGATTGCCGCGCCGGTCTCATTCCTACGTATCTCACGCTTACCGCGGCTCGCAATGACGGGCGGGGCAAGCCCCGCCCCTACGCAACCCCGTCCAAGCCCTCGTCCTTATCCCCTCTGTGGAGGGGTGCCCCCGCAGGGGCGGGGTGGTTTCCCCGCGCCGTGCGCGGAAATCTGATATTTGATATTTGATAACTGTTATTTATATCTGTCAACAAGGTGTATACTAGATGATTTTTTCAAGTTTGACATTCCTCTTTGTCTTTCTGCCCTGTACGCTTGCGGTGTACTATGCTTTGCCGCGTCGGTGGCGCAATGTTTGGCTGTTTTTGGCTAATCTTGTGTTTTACGCCTGGGGTGAGCCGGTGTATGTGTTGCTTATGCTTGCGACGGTTGTTATAAACTATGTCGCGGGTAGGCTTGTCGGCAAATACCTTGGCGCGGACAGGTCTAAGGCGCGGCTTGTTGTTATAGTTAACTGCATTGTAAATCTTGCTATACTGGTATTTTTCAAGTACAGCGACCTGTTCCTCTCCCTGTTCAAATTGCCGGGACTGGGGCTTGCGTTGCCTATCGGTATTTCTTTCTACACGTTTCAGAACATATCCTATCCTATTGACCTGTATCGCGGGGAAAGCGCTCCTCAGCGCAGTTTTGTAAAATTCGGAACGTATGTATCGCTGTTCCCGCAGCTTATCGCGGGGCCTATAGTCCGCTACAGGGATATCGGCGAACAGTTATCTAAGCGGCGCGAAACTACCTCACGCTTTGTGTCCGGCATACGCCGCTTCTCGGTAGGACTGTGTAAAAAGGTACTGCTTGCAAACAACATAGGGCAGCTGTGGGAGCTGTCGCTTAGTAACACCGCAAATTCGGCGGCGGGCGCGTGGCTTGGGATACTGGCGTTTTCCTTTCAGCTCTATTTTGATTTCAGCGGCTATTCCGATATGGCGATAGGCTTAGGGCGTATGCTCGGGTTCGAGTTTTTGGAAAATTTTAACTATCCGTATATCTCAAAGAGCATAACGGAGTTCTGGAGACGCTGGCATATATCGCTAGGCTCGTGGTTTCGCGACTATGTATACATTCCGCTAGGCGGCAACCGCAAGGGTTTTGCCCGGCAGTTACTTAACATAGCTATAGTCTGGAGCCTGACGGGCTTTTGGCACGGAGCCAGCTGGAATTTCCTGTTATGGGGCGTTTACTACGCGTTTTGGCTCGTGATTGAAAAAGCGTTCCTGCTAAAATTCTTTGAAAAACTTCCGGCGTTTATAAGGCACGTTTATACATTAGTAATAGTAATATTCGGCTGGGTCTTATTCGCCGTCGAGGATTTCAGTGCCTTGCTGACCTACCTCGCGGCCTTATTCGGCGCGAACGGCGGTATAGACGGCGGGGCGTTGTACTACCTGCGAAACTACGCGGCTGTGCTTGTAATCTGCGCTTTAGCCTCTACTCCGCTCGCTAAACGTTTGGGTGCGCGGCTTGAAAAATTCGCGCCTGTGCTGACTGTGCTTGCCTTACTGCTTTGCACGGCTTACCTTGTTAACTCGACCTATAACCCGTTTTTGTATTTAAGATTTTAGGAGGCGTCACGCATTGATAGGAAAAAAACAACTCCGCGTTGAGATAATAGTCTTTCTGCTGTTCATTGTAATTGGTTCGGCTCTGTTTGTTATACTGCCGGACAGGAATTTTTCCGAACAGGAAAACCGTTTGTTGTCGTCCGCCCCGCAGTTTTCACTGGACGCTGTGAAAAGCGGGAAGTTTATGCGCGAGTTCGAGAGCTACGTAAGCGACCAGTTCCCCCTGCGCGATAAATTCGTAACGCTGAAAGCCGTGAGCGAACTCGCTCTTGGGAAAACCGAGAACAACGGCGTGTTTTTCTGCTCCGACGGCAGTCTTATCGACAACTACACCGCACCCGCCGATTCGCAGCTCGAGGACGCTGTACGGAGTTTATCGCGTATATCGGCTAACTGCGAACAGCTCGGCGTGCCGCTCTATCTCGCGCTTATTCCCGGCGCGTCGGCGATTAACCGCGATAAACTTCCCGCTAACGCGCCTCTTGACGACCAGCGCGACTATATTACGTCTATCTACGGGCAGGTTGACCCCTATATCCGCTCTATAGACGTTTCCGGCGCGTTGACGGCGCATAAGGACGAATACATCTTTTTCAGAACCGACCACCACTGGACGGCGCTTGGGGCTTACTACGGCTACGCGCAGACCGTTACCGCAATGGGGCTTAGTCCGCTCGCTTTAGAGAGCGGGAGGGTTCTTAGCAATTCTTTCTTTGGCACGGCATATAGTAAGTCAGGCGCGACCTGGGTGTCGCCGGATATACTGGAGGCGCGGGTACCGCTCTATAGCGCGGCTTCGCTCGATTATAACTCCGGCGTAGCTACGCCCGTGTCGATTTATAACCCCGAACAGCTCACGCGCAAAGATAAGTATTCCTATTTCCTCGGCGGCAACTCGCCCCTGCGCGTTATCTACAGCGGTTTCACAGGCGGCAAACTGCTGATAATCCGCGACAGCTACAGCGATATCGAAACGCCGTATTTTTTGACGCACTTTTCTGAAATCCACCTGCTTGACCTGCGCTATTATAAGGGCAGCGTAAAAGACTATATAGCGGACAGCGGCATAACCGAGGCTTTAGTAAACTACAGCGTAGCGAATTTCAGCGCGGAGGGGAACTTGTTCCTGCTCGGGCGGTGAGGTGTATACGATTTCGTTTGGGCAAGGCGTTATACGGCGAATCCGGCTCTCCCCCGTCATTGCGAAGCACCGGTACGCCCGCGATACGTAGGACGTTACAGGTGCGAAGCAATCCAGTAGTAATGGCGAAAGAAACGTATGTTACGCTCCCGGCACTGGATTGCTTCGCCGCTATACGTCCTACGTATCTCACGCTTACCGCGGCTCGCAAAGACGGCGCACTGCGCCGGGACGGGGGGAGGGCGGGTTTGAAACCCGCCCCTACGTCCCCGGCGCAACCCCGTCCAAACCACCGTCTCTGATATTTGATATTTGATAACTGTTATTTGGATTTGACAATCGCGTGTAGATGTGTTATAATATCTTGATTGACTTATGGAGGATTTACATTTATGACAGAACAGCGCGAACATTTACAAACAGCGGAGGCTGTGCTTAGTGCCTTATCCGTAACGGATAACGGGCTTTCATCTTCCGAAGTATCCGCTTTAACTGATAAGCACGGGGCTAATAAACTTAAGGAAGCCCCTAAGAAAAAGTTGCCCATACGGATTTGGGAACAAATCCGCGACCCTATGGTGCTAATCCTCGCGGCGGCGGGTATAGTTTCCGGCTACTTCGGCGAATACGCCGATATGGCGATTATTCTTGTCGTTATCGTACTTAACACGGTCCTCGGGATTGTGCAGGAGAGCAAGGCAGAGGCGGCGATTGAGGCCTTGCAGAAGATGTCGGCGGCGATGTCGAAGGTTCGTCGGAACGGTCAGGAACTTGTGGTACCCTCGGCGGAACTTGTGCCGGGGGATATTGTGCGGCTTGAAGCCGGCGACAGCGTTCCGGCTGACCTGCGCTTGATTGAGTGCGCCGTGCTGAAAATTGAGGAAGCCGCCTTGACGGGCGAGAGCGTACCGTCAGAAAAAAGCTCCGGCGTATTGACCGCCCCGGAGAGCGGCGACGTACCGCTCGGCGACAGGCACAATATGGCGTATATGGGAACCTCCGTAGTATACGGGCGCGGAACGGGCGTAGTCGTCCGAACAGGTATGGCGACTGAAATGGGCAAAATCGCCGACGCGCTGTCGAATACGGAGGAGGAGCGCACTCCGCTGCAACGCAAACTTGACAGCTTGTCGAAGGTGCTGTCTATCGCCGTACTCGCTATCTGCGCGTTTATCTTTGTTTTTGATATCATTAGGTTTGGCACGGACACTATTTTTGAGTCGTTCCTTACCGCGATAAGCCTCGCCGTCGCGGCTATCCCGGAGGGCTTGGTTGTAGTCGTTACGGTGCTTTTAAGTATCGGCGTAAAGAATATGTCCGGCAGGAACGCGATTATTCGCCGCTTGACCGCTGTTGAAACGCTCGGCTGTACGCAGGTAATCTGCTCTGATAAAACAGGTACGCTTACGCAGAATAAAATGACCGTTGTCGAAAGCTACGGCATTAGCTCTATGCTACAGGGCATTATGTTTAACTGCAACGACGCTAAACTTTCGATAAACGGCGATATAGGCGACCCTACGGAGATTGCGCTTAAAATTTTTGGTAGAAGCGATAATACTAAAGAGCTTGAACGTATAGGCGAGGCTCCCTTTGACTCCGTGCGGAAAATGATGTCCACTCTGCATAAAGTCGAGAACGGAGTGGTGCAGTTCACAAAGGGCGCGCCGGACGAGGTGCTTGCCCGTTGTACAACGTTGCTGCTCGAAAACGGCAAGACCGCGGAGCTTAACGATAAGCTGAAAAGCGGCATAATGGCTGAAAATAAGCGTATGGCAGATAAAGCCCTTCGCGTACTCGCGGGGGCTATGGCGCAGTACGGCGAGCTTCCGGGCGATATCACTCCCGGCGCGATTGAAAACGGCCTGTGCTTTGTGGGGCTTGCGGGAATGATTGACCCGATTCGCCCGGAAGTAAAAGCCGCGGTTGCCGAATGTAACGAAGCCGGTATCCGCGCCGTTATGATTACCGGCGACCATAAGGACACGGCGGTCGCGATTGCTACGGAACTCGGAATACTAACCCCGGGAGCCAAGGCTCTTACAGGAAGCGAACTACAGGCTATCCCGGACGAGGAATATGACGTTACAAAATACAGCGTCTACGCCCGCGTTCAGCCGGAGCATAAGGTACGCATTGTCAACGCCTGGAAAAAGCGCGGCGCTATCGCCGCTATGACAGGCGACGGGGTTAACGACGCTCCCGCTATAAAAGCCTCTGATATAGGCATAGGAATGGGCATAACCGGCACGGACGTAACCAAGAACGTAGCCGATATGGTGCTTGCGGACGATAACTTCGCTACGATAGTCGGCGCGGTCAAAGAGGGGCGCAGGATTTACGAAAATATCCGCAAAGCCGTACAGTTTCTGCTGTCGTCTAACCTCGCGGAGGTCGTTTCAATCTTTATCGCGACCGTGCTTGGTTTTGCGCTGTTCAAGCCTATACATATACTATGGATAAACCTTGTAACCGATACATTCCCGGCAATGGCGCTCGGAGTGGAACACGCCGAAGCCGATTCGATGTCGAAGCCGCCGCGCAATCCAAAAGCGAGCATATTCAGCGACGGCCTCGGCATAGACGTTATATGGCAGGGTATAGTAATCGCGGGGCTTGCGCTTATATCGTACTTCCTCGGGGCAAGTGAGGACGGGCGGATTGTTGACGAACACGCGGCAATCAGTATGACGATGGCGTTTCTGACGCTCTCGATGTGCGAAGTTTTCCACAGTCTCAATATGAGAAGCCGCATACACTCAATATTCACGCTGAAACGTCAGAACGTCCTGCTGTGGGGAGCTATGGCTCTGAGCGCGATACTGACCTTCGGGGTAATCTACATACCGGGGCTGAACGTGGCGTTCGAGCTGTACCCGCTGTCCGCGAAAGATTTCTTTGAAGCCTTAGGGCTTGCGTTCGCGGTAATCCCGGTAACGGAAATAGTGAAACTGGTACGCAGAGTGTTTGAGCCGCAGGCGGGGAAGCTCATTGTGAACAGTTAACCCGCGTCCCGCGCCGCGCGCCCCGTCCAAAACCCCCGTAATTATCAATTATTCATTATCAATTATCAATTGACATAACCCCCGTCATCTGTTATTTGTTATTTGTTATCTGTAAACTGACAAGGAGATATAATGCCTAAACCTACCGTAGCTCTTGTGGGGCGTCCTAACGTTGGCAAGTCGCAGCTTTTTAATAAGCTTGCGGGTAAACGTTTGTCTATCGTTGAGGACACCCCGGGAGTTACACGCGACAGACTGTACACCGATATTGACTGGAATGGTCAGACCTTTTCGCTGATTGACACGGGCGGTATAGAGCCTAAAACTAACGATGATATGTTGCTTTTTATGCGGGAACAGGCGCGTATAGCCGTCGCTACAGCGACGGTGATAGTGCTTGTTACAGACATACAGGCGGGAGTAACCGCCGCGGACAGCGACGTCGCGAGTTTCTTGCTCAGAAGCAAGAAGCCCATAGTGCTTGCGGTTAATAAGTGCGATAAGACCGGCGCGCCTGACCCCGATTTGTTTGATTTCTACGCGCTCGGCGTGGGTGAGCCTATCGCCGTTTCCGCGCTTCACGGTCACGGCACGGGTGATATACTGGACAGCTGTGTCGCGCATTTTAAGGACAGCGACTATACCGGGGAGGACGAACAGCGCGTTAAGGTCGCCGTAATCGGCCGCCCTAACGTCGGGAAATCCTCACTTGTAAACCGTATACTCGGCGAAAAGCGCGTAATCGTCAGCGAGATTGCGGGGACGACCCGCGACGCGGTTGACAGCGCGTTTTCAAATTCCCACGGCGATTACCTCTTTATTGACACCGCCGGGCTTCGCAAAAAATCGCGCGTTGACGAGCGCGTTGAGCATTTCAGCAATCTGCGAACCGAGGCCGCGATTGACCGCGCGGACGTTTGCCTTATTATGGTAGACGCGCTCGCCGGGATTACCGAGCAGGATACTAAAGTCGCGGGTTTAGCCCACGAAGCGGGTAAGGCGAGCATCATTATAGCGAACAAGGCAGACCTCGTAAAGAGCCTTGACGACGGCAATTACGGTCTCGCGTTTATGGACTACGCGCCTATACTGCATATGTCCGCGCTTACGGGTTCGAGAGTTGATAAGCTCTATGAACTGATAAACCTAGTCTACGGGCAGAGCGTTATGCGTATTACCACGGGACTGCTGAATAACGTGCTGTCAGACGCTACGCAGAGAGTTCAGCCGCCTACGGATAAGGGCAAACGCCTGAAACTCTACTATATGACGCAGGTCGGTATTCAGCCGCCGCATTTCGTCGTGTTCGTCAACGACAGGGAGCTTTTCCATTTCAGTTACCTGCGCTATCTTGAAAACCAGATACGCGCTAACTTCGGGCTTGACGGAACGCCGCTCAAATTTACTATACGCGAAAAAAACGGAGAATAATTATGCCTTTCTTTGCTGCTGCGATAACGTGTATCGTATCGTACCTACTCGGCGGAATAAACGGCGCGATAATCGTATCGACTGTGTTTCTGCGCGAAGATATACGAACAAAAGGCTCCGGTAACGCGGGGCTTACAAATATGTACCGTTCATTCGGTATGCGGGCGGCGGTGATGACGCTCGTTATAGACGTTCTCAAGGCCGCGATAGGTATACTAATCGGCTGGCTGTGGATAGGTCACGTTACGGGCTTCCCGCTTATGGGCAAGCTTATAGCCGGTCTGCTTGTAATGCTCGGTCACGCGTTCCCGGTATGGTACGGGCTTAAGGGCGGCAAGGGCGCCTTAGTCTGCGGAGTTGTCGCGCTAATGGTTGACTGGCGCGTGGGGCTTATATGTATCGCGTTCTTTATTGTAGTCGTGATAATTTCGAGCTACGTTTCAGCGGGTTCAATACTCTCGGGGGCTATAGTTTTTCCGCTTTTTACAAGGGTATTCGGGGCGACTAATCAGGAGTTTCTGCTCGCGGCTCTGTGCGGCGTTTTAATCGTCATTATGCACATACCTAACATCGGGCGTATTATTATGGGCAAAGAAAATAAATTCCACTTACAGCGCAAACGATAAACGGAGGTATACGCAAATGGACATAGCGGTAATAGGTTCCGGAGCCTGGGGGACTACGCTAGCGGGCGTTCTCAGGAATAACGGTCACAAAACCGCGCTTCTGTCGTCGCGAACGGAAATACTGGCTAAGACGCTTCCGGTTTCCGCGCGTATGCTTGTGTTTGCCTGCGCGTCGATTGCCTTTCGCGAAGTCGCCTCCCTGCTTCGCGGCGTTATACAGGACGATGTTATTTTGGTCAACTGTTCTAAAGGTATTGAAATAAGCACAGGCGACAGATTATCGCGCGTTTTAGCAGAGGAACTGGGCAACGAGGAGCGTATAGCGGTACTGACGGGACCCTCCCACGCGGAGGAAGTTAAGCTCGGGCTTCCTACGGGCTTGCTCGCGGCCTCGGTAAATATCGCCACCGCCGAAGCGGTTCAGGAAACCTTTATGAATGAGATGTTTCGCGTCTATACTTCGTCCGATATAATAGGCGCGGAGCTTTGCGGTGCGCTTAAAAACGTTATAGCAATCGGCGTGGGCATAAGCGACGGTTTAGGCTACGGCGATAACACCGCCGCAATGCTTATGACGCGCGGCCTTGCTGAAATGTCGCGCCTGGGTGAAAAACTCGGCGGGACGCGCGATACTTTCGCGGGACTTGCGGGCGTTGGCGACCTTATTGTAACCTGTACCAGTGAACATTCGCGAAACCGCCGCGCCGGGATAAACATAGGGCGCGGCCTAAGCCCAAAGACCGCCGTTAGCGAAGTAAGCGAATTTGTAGAGGGTGTCTATACAGCCGCCGCAGTTCATAAACTGGCGCAGTCGCTCGATACTGAAATGCCGATATGCAGCGCAATCTACAGCATACTATACGAGGGACGCGACCCCTCGCAGACAACGCGCGAGCTAATGACGCGCGAACGTAAAAACGAGAACTAAATAACAGTTATCAAATATCAAATATCAAATATTAGTTAGAAGCTGTATTAAAAATAGAAGTTCTATTCAAGCTAGAAGTCGTAAATAAAGCGCGAGGGACTAAAGAACCCGTCATTGCGAAGCACCGGTAGGCCTAACATACAACGCGGTATAGGTGCGAAGCAATCCAGTAGCACAAACCATAGATACGTAAGTTACGCTCCCGGCACTGGATTGCCGCGCCGGTCTCAATGGTACGTATCGCAAGCGTACCGCGGCTCGCAATGACGGTGGGACGTGGGTTTGGACGGGAGTTGCGCCCTACGGGGGAACCACCCCGGCGCTACGCGCCACCCCTCCCAGGAGGGGAATTGCTTACCGTAACCCACGTCCAACCATCGTCTCTGATATTTGATATTTGATAACTGTTAACTGTAAAAGGGGTGTTTGCTTATGGCTCAGACGGTTCGTTCTATGGGGCTTGGAGGAATCCGGGGCTATGAAGTTACTGTCGAGTGCTTCCTTGGGGGCGGTTTGCCTAATTTTGAGATTGTCGGTCTGCCCGATACCGCCGTTAAGGAGTCGCGTGAGCGTATCCGCGCCGCCGTGCGCTCCTGCGGCTTTCGTTTTCCCGTCGGTCACGTAACGGTAAATCTTGCCCCGGCTGATACAAAGAAAAACGGGACAACCTATGATTTGCCGGTAATGCTCGGAATAATGGCGGCGGGAGGAATGATTGTGCCGCTACCCTCCGACAGCGCGTTCCTCGGCGAACTGTCGCTATCGGGCGACGTGCGGCCTATTAACGGCGCGATTTCTATGGCTCTCGCCGCAGAACGTTTGGGTATAGCGAAACTCTATTTGCCCGCCGAGAACGCCGCCGAGGCCTCCTTTTCAGAGGGCGTAAGCGTCTACCCGGTTGCACATATTACGCAGCTTCTTGACCATTTGCAGGGTCGTATTGCGATTGAGCCCGTGCCGCCGAGTAACTTCGAGCTTTTAGCTGAAAATAACGCCCGCGATTTCAGCGAGGTTAAGGGACAGGCTAATATAAAACGCGCGCTGGAAGTCGCGGTATCGGGAGGCCATAATATACTGATGTCCGGGCCGCCCGGTTCCGGTAAGAGTATGCTCGCTAGCCGCCTGCCGTCGATTTTCCCCTCTATGAGCCGCGCGGAGGCGCTTGAAACTACAGAAATTCACAGTATCGCGGGGAATACTAATCCTAGCCGCCCGATTATCGCGGAGCGTCCGTTCAGGCGGCCTCATCATACTATTTCACAGCCCGGACTGATTGGCGGCGGGAGCAATCCTAAACCCGGCGAAGTGTCGCTCGCTCACAACGGAGTGCTATTTTTAGACGAACTGCCTGAATTTTCCAGGCTTGCGATTGAAACTTTGCGGCAACCTATGGAGGACGGCAGCGTTACAATCTCGCGCGTGAGCGGAAGCGTTACATACCCCGCGCGCTTTATGCTCGTGGGAGCTATGAACCCCTGCCGCTGCGGCTGGTACGGCAGCGATAAATGTATCTGTTCGGACAGCGCAATTCAAAGCTACAAGGCAAAGCTCTCCGGGCCGCTCCTCGACAGGATAGATATTTTCGTAGGCGTACAAGCCCTCGAGTTTGAGGAACTGCGAAGCGACAAACCCGCTGAAACCTCCGCTGAAATACGCGTAAGGGTCGAGGCCGCGCGGAACATTCAGCGCGAGCGCCTAAAGAACAGCCCGGCGGAGTGCAACGCTCAAATGGACTCGTCGCAGATAATAGAATTTTGCAAACTGGACGAACAGGGCGAGGGCTTATTGAAATCAGCGTTCGAGCGTCTGAGTATGTCGGGACGTTCGCACGACAGAATACTACGCGTGGCGCGAACAATAGCGGATTTAGCCGAGAGCGCGGATATAACGGTAACGCATTTGGCCGAAGCCTTGCAATATCGTAATTCGTAGCGATGAACCAGTCGGCAGACCGATAACCTTCGTCCCGGCGCAGTGCGCCGTCTTTGCGAGCCGCGGAAAGTTCAAGATATATCAAGGTATAGCGGCGAAGCAATCCAGTGCCGCAAACCATAGAAACGTATCTTTGGTTCCCGGCACTGGATTGCTTCGCGCCTAAACATTATACGTATCTTTTGCCTACCGGCGCTCGCAATGACGGGGGACGAAGGATTTAGAACAGGTCTAATATAGGAGATTTCTACAATGAAAAGACTTTTTGCTTTTATCTTAACACTTGCGCTTGCCGTTGGCGTAGCTCCCGCGGCGTTTGCGGACGAAGCCGCCGCGCCGCCGCTTTATGTCGCGCTTGGCGACAGTATCGCTTCCTACTATCAGCTTCAGAAAGGCGAAGGTTACGCGGAGCTGCTCTGCGCGGCTTTGCAGAACGATTACCCGGGCTTAACGCTTAAGAACCTTGCGCGTCCCGGCGATACGACGGCTGATTTGTTACAGGTTATTGACAGCTATGGCGGCGTTATCGCGGACGCTGATATAATCACCGTCAGTATCGGCGCGAATGATTTTCTTATGGACGCTATATCGCCCTTTTCCCGCGCAATCGTTCTCGGCGGGGCTAAGGAAGTGCTTACCGCCGATATAATGAAAATTATTAAGGGCGAGGTTTATCACAACACCTTTACGCGAAACATCACGCAAATGCGCGATAATCTTGTCACAATCTACACGACCCTGCGCGAGCTTGCGCCTAACGCCGGGATTTATCTTTCACGCTTTTATAATCCGCTCCCGATAACGGACAAGGCGTTTTACTTTCCCGTCGAGGAGTATATTATGGAGGCTAATAACGCCCTAAGCACGGCGGGCGGCTATGTACAGGTGGATACGTTTAACGCCTTTTTCCTCGCGGGAGGTCTGGGTTTGACGAACTTCGACTGGGAAAACGGAAGCATTGACCCGCACCCGACTAAGCTCGGTCACAAAATCCTCGCGGCGGTTCATGCGGAGGCTATAACCGGCGAGCCGCGCGATATCCCCGAACCCGCCGAGGTTCAGTTAACCCGCGCCGAAGCCGTTGCCGCGATTTGCGACAGCCTCCTTAACGATTTGAAAGAGGGTAAGCTTAAAATACCGCCGATTAAAATAGATATCTCAACGTTTGAACCCTTCGGCGACGTTCCGAATAATCACCCGCAGGCGACGCAAATCAAAATAGCCGCCGCTATAGGTCTGATAAGCGGCAGCGGCAAGGGAACGTTCCGCCCCGACGAGCCGATTACCCCCGCCGGCTTAGAGCAGCTGCGGGCGAATGCGGAAAAGTTGCTCGCACAATAGGCGCGGCTCGCAATGACGGGGAAAGGGCGGGTTTGAAACCCGCCCCTACAAGCCTCTATACAAATTTGCTTTTCGCCTTACAACGCCACTTGCAAAATTTTGCGTTATGTGGTATACTGGGTTACGTTAAATGTCGGGTGACAAGCTTTACTAGGAGGCATTATGGATACAGACGAGTTCAAACCGCGTGATAAATGCGGCGTTTTTGGGATATACAACACTAAGGGACGGTCGGACGTGGCCCACGCCGCCTACTACGCGCTGTACTCCCTGCAACATCGGGGGCAGGAGAGTTGCGGCATATGCGTAGGCGACGACGGGGTTATGAGGGTGCATAAAGACCTCGGGCTTGTGCCGGACGTATTCGACCACCGCACTATAAGCGAACTCGGCACGGGCAATATGGCTATCGGACACGTCCGCTATTCGACAACCGGCGCGCCGCAGGTCGTCAACGCCCAGCCTATCGTAGTACATCACGTCAAAGGCTCTATGGCTATAGCGCATAACGGCAACGTTACGAACGACGACGAGCTTAGGGCGGAGTTCGAGCTTGACGGAGCAATTTTTCACACCACAAGCGATACCGAGGTTATAGCCTACGCGATAACCCGCGCTAGGCTCAACGCTAAATCTATTGAGGAGGCGGTTTACATCGCGATGGGGCGGCTTAAGGGCGCGTATAGTCTCGTGCTTATGTCGCCGCGAAAGCTCATTGCCGCGCGTGACCCTAACGGGTTTCGTCCGCTCTGTCTGGGGAAAGTTGAGGACGCTTTCGTGTTCGCCTCGGAGAGTTGCGCTATAACCGCGCTTGGCGGTACGTTTATACGCGACGTTCACCCCGGCGAGATAATTGTCGTTTCGCCCGATTTGGAGGACGGTTACGCCTCGTATAAATCAGAGGGGCGGCTCAATATGTGCGTGTTTGAGTATATCTACGTAGCGCGCACTGACAGCTACCTCGAGGGTTACAGCGTTCACAAGGCGCGGAGGCGCGCCGGGCATTTCCTCGCTAAAGCGCACCCGGTTGAAGCGGACGTTGTAATCGGTATGCCGGATTCGGGGCTTGACGCGGCGCTCGGTTACGCGGAGGAATCGGGGATACCTTACGGCATAGGTTTATCGCGGAACCGCTACATCGGGCGGACGTTTATCCAGCCGACGCAGGCGGGGCGCGAGGAAGCCGTGCATATAAAACTCACGCCGATTGCTGACACGCTTCGCGGTAAGCGCGTAATTGTCGTAGACGACAGCATTGTGCGCGGGACTACCACACGAAGCACGGTTATGCTCCTGCGTAAGGCAGGGGCTAAGGAGGTTCACGTAAGGATTTCGTCGCCGCCGTTTCGCCACCCCTGTTACTTCGGGATAGACGTCGATAACCGCGAGTCGCTTATAGCTAACCGTTTCCACACTGACGAGGATATAGCCCGCGAAATAGGCGCGGACAGCGTAGGCTACCTCTCGGTAGACGATGTGCGAAAGATTGCGGACGTGCCGAACGCCGACTTCTGCGTAGGCTGTTTCAGCGGCGAGTACCCGATACAACCGCCGCACAACGCCGGTAAAAAGAAATTTGAAACGAAACTGAGTGAGAAGCGGCAATAGAGGGGCATAGGGGGTTATTTGCCGTTTGCGGTTAACCTGTCCTAAAACCCGTAGAATGTATTGTAGGGGGCGATGCCCACACTGCCCCGCTTCTGTAGGGGGCGATGCCCACATCGCCCCGCTCCGTAGAATGTAAGATTGATACACTCACGGGACGATGTGGGCATCGTCCCCTACAAAATGGTGACGTAAATAAAGGTTTATTGCATATATGAAAACAGAGCTATTTAGCTATGCTCTGCCGCCGGAGTTGATTGCTCAGACGCCTAAAGCTATGCGTGACGCTTCGCGGCTTATGACTCTTGATAAGACTTCGGGAGCCGTGGGGCATAAGGTTTTTTCTGATTTGGTCAGTCTTTTGCGCCCGGGCGACTTACTTGTGCTGAATGACAGCCGCGTACTGCCCGCCCGCTTGCTTGGTGAGATTGAGCTGTTACTACTTCGCGATACGGGTAACGATAAATGGGAATGTTTGGTAAAACCCGGACGAAAAGCCAAAGCCGGGAGGGTTTTTAGTTTTGGCGGCGGCGAGCTAAAAGCTGAAATTTTAGAGGTTTTAGACAACGGCAACCGGCTTGTAAAATTCAGCTACGATGGTTTGTTTTTGGAAATACTTGGAAAACTCGGCGAAATGCCGCTCCCGCCGTACATAAAGGAAAAGCTTGCGGACAGCGAGCGTTATCAGACGGTTTACTCAAAAGCCCCGGGAAGCGCGGCGGCTCCCACGGCGGGACTGCACTTCACTCCCGAACTGCTGGCAGAGCTTCAAGAGCGCGGCGTGGAGCTTGCGTATATCACGCTTCACGTCGGAGTGGGAACCTTTCGACCTGTAAAGTCTGAATACATTGCCGCCCACGTTATGCACAGCGAGTATTGTATTGTGCCGGACGCCACAGCCGCCGCAATTTCACGCGCAAAAGCTGAAAAGCGCCGCGTAGTCGCTGTCGGGACTACCGTTTGCAGAAGCCTTGAAGCTACCGGCGGCGTACCGTATTCGGGTTTTGTCAATTGTTTTATCTATCCCGGTTATGAGTTTCAGATAATCGACGCGCTTATAACTAATTTCCACCTGCCGGAGAGTACGCTTCTTATGCTTGTTTCCGCGCTTGCCGGACGTGAAAACGTTCTCGCGGCCTACGCGGAGGCTATACACAGTGGTTACAGGTTTTTCAGCTTCGGGGACGCGATGCTGATAGCCTAATCGTGAGGGGTTTTAATTCTATGTTACACAAAATGTCTATTTGGTTTCGTTTCCTTATTATGCTGATTGTTATGGCCATTACAATCTGTGTCATATCGGTTACGCTAAGTTATACCACTTATAAAACCTCAATGCAGAATTTATACGCGGATACCGCGGATAAGATTTGCAACATTGTAAGCACTAAGATTGACTGGGATAAAATAGATTACTGGCTAACCTTAACGCAGGAGGAGGCCGAGCGTGAGCCGGACTACGCGGAGGCTCTGGAACTTATGCGGGTTTTGGCGCGTGAACATAATCTGCCGTACCTGCTCGTTTTCAAGGCGCAAGCGGACGGGGAACACTATGTATTCGACGCTTCGGAGGATATGGACGAACGCTGGGAGATTGGTCACATCTATACCTGGGAAGACGACGATTTGGCTCCCGAGATTGTACAGGCGATGCTGAACGGCGAAACGATTATCCCGGCGTATTTCGAGGTCGCGCATATGTCTGACGCGCCGGAGATTTTATCACTGCTGAAAGGCTTCAAAGGCTCGGACGGCGAAACTAAAGCCTATATAGCGACCTGCTTCGGTCTGGACTATTTAGCGGAGCGGCAGGAGTCCTTTTTGCTTGAGTTTATAGTTATTATTGCCGCCGCTACCGCTGTTTTCTGTATGATTTACGGCTACCTTGCCCGCGCCGCTATGGTTACTCCGCTGCGCCACCTAGCCGAGTCCGCCGAGGAGTTTATACGCGTGGAAATTCCGCAGGCCGAAGCTATTCTGCAAAACGGCATTGAGGATAACCCCGATTTGAACATCAGAGGCAGTGAGATTGAGCTTCTGCGCGGCTCGATTACGCGTATGCAGATTTCTATACGCGATTATATTGACAGTCTGAACATTGCGAATAAGCGCGCTTCGACCGATTCGCTCACGGGTCTGCTTAATCGCAGAGCCTTTGAGTCGCGGGTTAACAACATTTTACTTACCGGCGGCGATGATATTCACGCCTTTGCTATTCTCGATATCGACCATTTCAAGGCGGTTAACGACACCTACGGCCACAGAATGGGCGACGACGTTCTGAGCGGGCTTGCGGAAATCCTCAGACACGCGTTCCGAAGCAGTGACTTGGTGGCGCGTATAGGCGGCGACGAGTTCGCGATATTCTGCGAAAGCGTAGGGAATTTGCAGGTAATAGAGCGGAAAATTGACGCGATGCTAAGAACCTGGCGCGTGAATAAGTTCGTATCGGGCGGCGAGTTCTTTACGGCCTCTGTAAGCGTGGGTATAGCGCTAGCTCCCGCCGACGGCACGGACTACTCCGCGCTGTTTGAAAAGGCCGATATCGCGCTATACAGGGTAAAAGGCAGAGGGCGCAACGGCTACGAGTTCTACAGCCGGGCGTAATGAATACGAAAGTGCCAAATATTATACACTGTGGCTTGTATGGGCAACGCACCTTGCCTCGCCCGGATTGCGCGGGGTAAAATTGGCAACCGGCGAGAATTGGCAACCGGGCGAGGCGAGGTGCGTTGCCCATACATTGTATGTGTAAATATTGTTTAGGACGGTCTAATAATTGTACCGTTCTTTCTTGCTGTGCTTTGCGAGGTCTTTGTGCAACCGGCGGCGCTCTCGCATAAAGGCCGCTTTGTCGTCGGAGTATTTTGCCTCGTGTTTTAGTTTTAGGTAGTTTTCCCAGCGTTCGGCGGGCAGTTCGCCGCTTGCTATCGCCTGTTTTACGGCGCAGCCGGGTTCGCTTTCGTGGCGGCAGTCGGAAAAGCGGCAGTTGCCAAAATACCGCTCGACCCCGCCGAAGGTTTCGCCAAGCCCGGTTGTCACGTCCCACATTCCAAGTTCGCGCATACCGGGCGTGTCAATAACCATCGCGCCGGAGGGGAACGTGAACAGCTGCCTGTGCGTCGTAGTGTGGCGGCCGCGACTGTCGTCCTCGCGAATACCGTTAACCGTCATAAGTTCTCCGCCGAATAACGCGTTAACGAGCGAGGATTTTCCTACGCCGCTCGAGCCGAGGAAAACTACCGTTTGTCCGGGTATCAAGTAGCTTCGCAATTGTTCCAGTCCGTAGCCGCTTACGACGCTTACCGGGAAAACGTCCGCTCCGGCGGCAATCTCCCTGACCGCGCCGATACGTTCGGCGATGTCCCCGGTTAAATCGGCTTTTGTGAGCAGTATGACGGGCGTAGCGCCGCTCTGCCGCGTGAGCATTAGGTAGCGTTCGACGCGCTTTAGGTTTAGGTCGTGGTTTAGCGATGTTGTGATAAACACCGTGTCAAAATTCGCCGCAACCGCCTGTTCGCCGCGTCCGGGCGTAGGGTCGCGCCGCGCGAAGTACGTTCTGCGCGGTAGCGTTTTAACGATTTGGCTGTCGCCGTCCGCTATGTAGCGAATTAGAACGTAGTCCCCGACAGTGGGGAAATTTTCGTCAGCGCCGCCGTAGTAAACCGACGTTTTCAGTTTGCCGTAGACGGTTCCGTACTCGCCGGCAAGCTCATAGCGTTCCTTGTGAACCGCCGTAACTCTCGCGGGGGTTTCTGCGGTGTTTTTTGTCGTTTGGTTTTCAGTAAAACCGTAAGTGTGCATTGTTGTCAATAGTTTTCCTCCAAAGTTTACAGTTGAAAAGGGCGCAAAAAGGCCGCGGACAAGCAGCCGTTCGACGGCTGCAAAATCTGCGGCTAAACAAAAACAACACACCTGTCGGTGTGCCGCACAAATTGCAGTATTCACGAAAGGTTACTTCTGCGGCGCACAACAAACCAAGGAGAAGCACCTCCCCAACAGTTGCCTGCGCCGGTTATTCAGTTAGGTGACAGCCACCATTTTCGTTGCAGTCATATAAAACACTCCCTTTCGTGATTTGGATTCGAGTTTATTATACTACGAATGTTGGGGCTTGTCAAGAGGCTTTTTCAAATAACAGTTATCAAATAACAGTTATCAAATATCAAATATCAAATATCAGAGACGGTGGTTTGGACGATAGTACGCCGCACGGCGCGGCGCGTGGGGGGTAAACCCCGCTCCTACAAGCCTCAACGTATATTTAACCCTGCCCGAATAAAAACCCCTTGACAAAATTGAACACATATGGTAGAATAATGAATACATAAGTAGACAAAGCTACATTACACTAACGGAGGGAACGGCTATGAAAAAGATACACAATAATGACAAAACGAAAACAGAGAGATTACAAAACGGCAACAAGAGTAGCTATCACAATCGCGTAAAAAAGGTTTTATCGCTGTTTCTCGCGTTTGTGTTCGTCGCGGGGCTGTTCCCGGCGATTGATTACGCGCGGATTAACGCCGTCGAGCCTGACAATATGTTCGAGTGGTTTTTCAAAGACACGGCTTCGATTGGCGATGTGTACAACGAGGATACTGTGGCGGCGGGTACAGGCTGGATTAAGTTTGACGGCGAGAATCCCCCTGAAACAAGCGGCAGCGGCATTGATATTACCGATAACATCGTAACTATCAACGCCGAGGGCAACTACATATTATCCGGCGAAACGTCCGACTATATCGTTAAAGTATCGGCAGACAACGTGCGCTTGCTGCTGAACGGGTTAACTATACATAATGATAACAAAATTACTGATTTTGATTTGACAAACAATAGCTACGCTCTGGCCATTAGAGGCGATTCTTCGTCTGATTTCACGACTGACATCTATCTCAATCCGGGTGTTGATGACGGAGGGTGGACAGACATAGAAAATACCCTCACTACGGCGGGTAAAGGCGCGGCGCTGTTGCTTAACAATTTGGCGAATGTCAATATCTACGGTGACGCAATTGCAGCTGTTTCTGAGAACTCGCTATATTCTGCAGGTTATCAATACGCTGGGCGGTCGTATATACGGGCAAGCTTCGTTGACGGTTTTCACTTTGCGGATGTGCCTGTTGTCGCACATAGCGGTATACTTATAGCGAGAAGCGAAACTGGCGCGGCAATCGGCGCTGGAGACCGTACCTTAGGCGGAAATATATTTATTGACGGCGGTATAATAACAGCCGAAGTTTCACAGAAAGGCGCGGCAATCGGCGGCGGTAGCAATAACGCTAGTTACGTCGGTAATATTACACTGAATCACGTTAAGTTTAGAAACCTTAGCGGGGGAAATCAGGGCGGCGCGGCAATTGGTGGAGGTGTCGCTCCTGATGCGGGTGCGGGAGACATTACAATAACCGACTCGTGGTTCAGTGGGCAGATAACGAGTACACTCGGCGCGGGTATTGGTGGCGGTGTGAATGCTTCCGTCAAAAATATTACTATTACAGAATCGGTTTTTAACACCATTGAAGTGCTGAATAGCGGTGCGGGTATAGGTAGTGGCGTTGGCGCTCAGGTTAACGGCGATATCACAATAGACGGTAATTTATATGTACCGCAGTCTCTAAGCACAGGCAATGAGGAATATAAGATTCCAAAAGCGTATTTAGGTACGATATTCCAAAATACAATCACCGCGGGTCCTAACGGCGGCGCGGCTATCGGCGGCGGTCCCGACTTTAACAGTGCTGTAAATGGTGATATCAACATAACAAACGCGCGTTTTGTGGGGGAGTTAATCGGCCAGGAAGGTGCGGCAATCGGCGGCGGGGGTAATTGGGCATCGGTTGGAAGTATCAATATAACTAACTCAAGTTTTAAGGATATCAGTTCGTCCGAAGCGGCGGGTATCGGCGGCGGGGGTAACTACAGCAATGTCAACAGAGCTATTAAAATAGAAAACTCGCTTTTTTTAGGCAACATTAGCGCGGGTAAAGCTAATTATAGCGGCGGCGCCGGCATCGGCGGTGGATCAACTAGTTCCGTTAACAGTGAATCTTTAGAAAACGGTATAGAAATCATTGGTTCGGAGTTTAAGGGTCGCATCAGCGGCGCCGTCGGCGCGGGTATAGGCGGCGGGACTAGCAATAGCTACATCAATGGCAACATCGTAATTGAGGGTTCGACGTTCGGCGAAGCAGTAGAAATAGGAGAAGGAGAAGAAATTCCGAAATACAACACTCTAATAATAACCGGCGGCGATAGCGGCGCGGGTATCGGCGGCGGAAATAATTACTCAAATGTGAATGGTGATATTAGCTTAGACAATTCGACATTTTACGGCGTTATTAAAGGCGGTAACGGCTCTCAAAGCATTGACTCCGGCGCGGGTATCGGAGGCGGCCATTCGTCCAATGTGAGCGGGGACATTCTAATACAAAACGGATCGAAATTTTATGGCGACATAATGGGCGGTTACGCGGCAGGCGCGGGAATTGGCGGCGGACTGCTGTCAAGAGTTAGGAATATTACGATTGATAGTTCATCTTTTTGGGGAGATATTTATGCCAATCAAGATAATTTAGCTGCTCTTGGCGCGGGCATAGGCGCAGGCGGACGTATCCAAGATACCGAAGTATATTACGGTGGCATAGGTGAAATCAAAATAACCAATGCAGCATTTTATGGTAGAATAACCGGCGGCGCCGGCGGCGGCGCGGGTATCGGCGGCGGCGGCGCGCCAATCGGCGATAATGAAGTATTAGGAGACGAAGATTTTATCAGTATGGAAGCGACAAGCATAACTATTGAAAATACGACTTTTGACGGAGAAATTAAAGGCGGCACAAGCGGCGGCGCGGGTATTGGCGGCGGCTTTGCAAACGCCGGGATAACAAAGGTTGACGATGTTGGCGGTGATATTAAAATTTCAAGTTCAGAGTTTGGGGACTCAATTATCGGCGGCGATGGCGGCGGCGCGGGTATCGGCGGCGGGTTAAATAATGCCGCAATAAGCGGTGATATTAAAATTTCAGAAAGTTATTTTGAGCGTTACATCCAGGGCGCTCTGTACGGCGGCGGTGCGGGTATCGGCGGCGGCGCGGGGAACAGCGGCGTTGGCGGTGAAATTAGAATTGATAACGCAGCTACATTCAATGGCAACATACAAGGCAGTACACTAGCGGGCGCGGCAATCGGCGGCGGTTACTTTAGTTCGGTAAATGACATAACTATTATTAACGGCTCTTTATTTAAGGAAAACCTTGTCGGCGGTGGTGGTGCTGCTAAAGGTTCCGCGGGTATCGGCGGCGGTGAGCTTAGTAGCGCGGGAAATATTACGATTCAACAGGCGGTATTCAACGGGGAGATAATCGGAGGTATGAACTCGTCCGACGGCGCGGGTATTGGCGGCGGGCATATGTACTCACCGGTCGAAAATATAACAATTGAGAACTCCGTGTTTACTTATATTTCCGGCGGTACTGGCATGCAAAATAACGAGAAAGGCGGCGCGGGTATCGGCGGCGGCGCGGAGAACAGCGGTACGGGCGATATACGTATTACCAATGTTGAGGTCACGGGATACATATTCGCGGCTGACGACGCGGAACCTATTGGTCACGGTAAAAACGACAGCCCGATAGGCGGCAAGTTTACGGGCGACCCTTACGATTTAACCCGCGCGTACTCGGCTATTGCGGATAGCTTTACGCTTGGGGGCGATTTGGACGGCACAGGCCTTGACGCGCTGAAAACGCTTAGTTTCTACTCGGACGATAGATATTCAAACTCTTTAACGACGGTGAACAGAGCCGACGCTACGCCCGCGGTGGCGTATGCTAAGGCAACCGACAGTGATAGCGCCCTTCCGCGAACGGTTACGCTCAATTTGCAAAACGGCAACCTGTTCCCGGATTTTGTCGCAGACGAGGTGAAGTATACGCTTGACCTCTATCTCGCTAACCAGGGCACGCCGCTGTATGAGTTGTCGTATGCTTTAAGTGAGAGTGAATGGGAGGCTATCGGCGACCTTCCCCCGGCTGCGCGTTATCCCGAGGGTACAATAGTACGCGTTCCGGACGGGGGCAATTTATACAAGCCGGACCATACATTTGATTATTGGATTAACCAAAATGATGACGGCAGAGAGTACGCTCCGCAGGACGAGATAACAATTGACGATGATATAATTCTTGAAGCGCACTTTAGACCAACCGACGGTGGCGATGACCCCCCCGACGGAGAACCCCAGGGTACTGCGGGCGATTACTATGTGCTGGTTCTCAGCGATATCGCTGAACCTTATATATTTTCATCAGCCACTGATGAAGTTGAGATTAGTGTTGATGCTGAAAATGAAAGCGGAACTATGAAGTTTATCGGTTGGGTCGATAAAAGTAGCGGTGTAAAAGGTGATATTAATGCAGATGTTCCGAATTATATTGCTACCTACGTAATGGGAGAGGGACAGAAACACGCTATTGTTTTAGCGAAATACATGCTCAAAGACGACGAAGAAAACCCAGGCGAATTACCACCGAATTACCTCGATGGATATGGCGTGGTCGTACTCAGCAACGTGAACACATCGCAGGAGCCTACGTTTCAATGGCACCCGGAGGCCACTGTGTTTCCAATAGACGCGCCTATTCCGAACGTAGACTCAGACTTTCTCAGTTGGACAAACGCTGACAACTTGGGTACGATTGAGCAGCCAACGGAAGAAAATACCTCTTTCGAATTTAATGAACCAACTCACGCAATCGCGTTTGTTACCGCAAACTTCCGCACAAGCCCGGTGTATGAATTGAAAATAGGCGGCGGTTATATAGTCGGCGGTGATGGTGAAGAGGTAGTTCAAAACAATACCGGCATATTTAACATAGTTGCAACTCCAGAGAACGAATTTGACATATTTGTGAAATGGTCGCAATTTCCAGACGAAGGCAACAGAGAGGGTGTGTTTTCACCTTCAACAGCTACACCGACTGCGACGTTTAATATGTGGCAATTAGGAGACGGGAACCATCTTTACAGAGCATCTATCCGTCCAATGTTTACACATATCGGTGCGCCGAGCTACACGTTAACAATAAAAGAGCAATATGGAGATGATATTTTATATACGCAACCCGAACAGGTTCACCAAGTCACAGCGGGACCAGATGCTCAAACATTTAATATACAAGCGTCTAAGCACTCCGACTATACTTTCGATTACTGGGACATAGAGAGCGGTGGCGGTAACATCAGTGAGATAGGCAGCGAAGCGTCTAGCTATGAAATGCCTTACGGGGTATTTGAGGCAACAATAATAGCATACTATGCCTGGTCCGGCGACAATGATCCGCCCACGCCTGGAGACGACCCACTGTTCGACTTAACAGTAGAGGGCGGTACTATAACTAATGGTCAACAGGGCTTCCAAACCGGTGTATTCACGATAGCTGCAAATGAGCCCGAAGAAAATGAAATATTTGACTTCTGGGAAATACTTAATGGTGAGGGTTATTTTCAGCCAACCGACAAAAGTGCGTCTGCGACGTTTATAATGACTGAAGAAAGTGAAAATCCTGTCTCGGCAAAAATAGTAGCACGCTTTGCAGCAGGCACAGAAGCCCCTGAATCAGACAATTCGATATACAAGTTAAACATAAACGATACTGTAACAAAGACTACACTAACCTATTCCCGTGAAGTTGATGAGGGTAAAATATTCACGATAATCGCGCCTGACCACGGTTCTGCGTACAGATTTATCAACTGGACAATAATAAGCGGCGGTGGTTCTATTGCTATTCCAACTCTAATGAATACTCTGTATATATTTGCTAACGAAAACGAGAGTTTTGAAGCAACAATACAGGCAAACTATGTACCAATCACGTCTGGTTCACCTCCCAACGGCGGTTTACCCCCCGGCGGCAACCCGCCTCCAGCCCCGCCCCCGCCCGCTACACCTAGTCCAACTCCGGGAAGCTCACCCTCGCCCAGTCCAACTCCGGGCAGCTCACCTTCGCCTAGTCCATCTCCCGGCAGCTCGCCTTCACCCAGTCCGTCTCCGGGAAGCTCGCCATCACCCAGTCCGTCTCCCGGCAGTTCGCCTTCGCCAAGTCCGTCTCCGGGTAGTTCGCCCTCACCAGGAAGCTCACCCTCGCCTAACCCGTCACCGGGTAGCTCACCCTCGCCCAGCTCGCCTCCGGGCGGCTCCGGTAGCCCCGGCGATTCTGACGACCCCGACGACACTGGTCGCCCGGGAGGAATTATCCTCATTGGTGATGAGGATACGGACGGTCCCGATAATCCCGGCAGCCCCGGTAGTCCCGGCAGTCCCGGTAGTCCCGGCAGCCCCGGTAATCCCGGCAGCCCCGGTAATCCCGGCAGTCCCGGCAGTCCCGGTAGTCCCGGTAGCCCCGGTAGTTCGGGAACATCTGACGGCTCCGACGGTTCAAGTGGCTCCGACGGCTCGAGCGGTTCAAGCGGTTCCGGCGGTTCCGGCGGCTCCGGCGGCTCTGGCGGGTCAAGCGGTTCCGCGCACTTTGACCACGGCGCCTATGTCGTTGGCAACCATATTCGCCAGATAATGCCGGATAAGGTTATGACCAGAGCGTCTGCGGCGCAGATACTTTTCAATATCGTCGCGAACTCTGATAAAAACGTAAAACTTGAAAACCATTTTAGCGACGTTGAGCCGGACGCCTGGTACGCGCAGGCGGTTAACTACTTCGCGGCTAAGGGGCTGATTGTCGGCTTTACGGACGGCCTGTTCCACCCGGACGAACAGATGACGCGCGGCGGCTTCACGGTTCTCGCGGCAAAAATCAGCGGCCTGAAACCGCGCACAGGAAGCACGGGCTTCCCGGACATTGAGGGCGGCGAATACTACGCGAAATACATCAACGCGGCCTATGACAAGGGCTGGATTAGCGGCAAGTACGACGGCAATTTCCACGGCACAGACGGCATAACCCGCGCCGGCGTGATTGCCCTGATAAACCACGTACTAAAACGCGACTGCACCGTGACGGACGCGTCGCTGAACCCTTTCAGCGATTTGACGGCAAAACACTGGGCGTTCAGCAATATCCTCGAGGCCAGCGTTAGCCACGACAGGCGTTAGTTACGCGCATATAATAAATGACGCAACCGTATAGAGAGTACGGTTGCGTCAGCGTTTATGTGATTGTCGTCCACCGCGCCTTACACGTTCGGCGTGTAAAAATCTCACGTAGCGTGCTGTTGCGTATTGCCTTGCGTTATGGTACAATACTTATCGAAAGGCGGTGGAACATTATGAGTATTCATATTTCCGACAACATCAAGAGGCTTCGGCGTTTAAGAGGGCTTACGCAGGAGGCGCTTGCCGAAGTTCTCGACGTTTCCGCGCAGTCGGTTTCGCGCTGGGAGTGCGGGGAGAATTTCCCGGATATCACGCTTCTGCCCGCAATCGCGAACTTTTTCGACGTCAGTACGGACGTTCTGCTCGGTATGGACGAGCTACGCGATACCAAACGCGTTGAGGAGGCGCGGGCTAAGACCGACGAGATTGCTCGCGACTGGAATTACCCGAAAAAAGCGGAGGAAACGCTCGCAATCTGGAGCGAACTCGCCCGCGATATGCCCAATAACTGGGACGTGCAGGTGACCTACGCGAGAGCTATCGAAATCTTTGCAGACCCGATGTATATACCCGCCGAGGACGCGGCGAATTATATTAGTAAGGTACTGCCGATATACGAGCGTATACTCGGAAACTGTACCGATGACAACATTCGCTGCCGCGCAATCTCGTGGCTTACGCTTCGATACTGCGCGCTGGAGGAACTGGACAAGGCTCGCGAATACGCAAATCGTCTGCCTGCCGCGGAGTTCAGCCGCGAAATGGCGCATAACAATATCGCAATAGTCGCGCTTGACCTGTACGAACGGGCGAATAATTGCAGGTTGCCGGAACAGCAGTTGCTAGCTGACAAGGACGTTATAGCGGAAATCCTCAAACCCTTTGAAGCCGCCGTCGCGATGTTCGCAAACCTTACGCATCAGGCGTTCCTGCGCTTAATCCGCGCGCGCGTGTCGTATGGTTTGGTTACAGATGAGGAATATATCAAACTGCTCGAACTCGATAACGCCGCCATAGAACTCTCCTGTATAAACAGGCCGGAGGTGTTTGAGCGCGGCAATGTGTTTCGTGAGTATTATTCGGAACTGTGCCGGGCGTATGTACGCTTAGACGACCTCGAAAGCGCGGCAACTGCGGCGGAAAAATTCGTCGATATAGAGGTAAAACACCCGTGGAGCGAGATGATAAGCGGCTACAATATGGGCGAGGACGGTAAAGTACACGGCGAGGAAATATCCCTTCGCAAAATGTCAGTTATGGGAGCCGAGAGTTTCGCGAAAGAGCAGCTATATAAGCACCCGGAGTTGCAGGATACGCCGGAGAAGCTGTTAGCGAACCACCCGCGCTATATAGCCGCGCTCGCGAGACTTCGCGAGGGCGAGCCGGGTTGAGGATAGAGTACACATAGGGGCGGGTTTGAAACCCGCCCCTACGTCCACTTACCGCGTCTCAAAAGCTGTGTTCAGCCCTGGAGATTACGTCGTTTTGCATTGCCTCGGTCATTTCCACGAAATAGGCAGAGTAGCCGGCTATACGCACTACTAGGTTATGGTGTTCGTCCGGGTTTGCCTGTGCCGCACGCAGAGTTTTTGAATCCACTACGTTATACTGGCACTCCATACCGCCTTTTCCGAAGAACGCCTTTGTCATATCGCGCAGTTTTATAACTCCGTCGTCGCTTGACAGCGCAGTTGGGTGGATACGCAGATTTACCGCCATACCGTCCATAAAGCGCGTGTGGTCAAAGACTGTCGTTGACAGGAACACGGAGGTTGGACCATTGGTATCTCTGCCCTGTACGGGGCTCATCGCGTCGGCAATCGGCGTGCCGGTCTTGCGACCGTCCGGCGTCGCCCAGGTTAGTTCGCCCTGCGGAACGTGGTCTGCCGCTCCGTACATTCCGCCCTTATACACCGAACAGCGCTGATTGGAAAACTCGGTGCAGAGCTGATAATAGAGGTCTACAATCCATTTAAGCTCGGTATCGGCATAGGGGTCTGCGTTGCCGTAGTGCGGGACTTCCGCAATTATCCGCTCGCGCAGGAGTTCGTAACCCTCCCAGTTTGCGAGGATTGCGTCAAGGAAATCGCGGGCGCTGACGAGCTTTTTGTCGAATACCATATATTTAATAGCGGTTAAACTGTCGCCGACGGTAGCAAGCCCGGTAGCCGTGCCGCCGTAGGAGTTGTACTTCGCGCCGCCCGCTGAAACGTCCATACCCTTTTCCATACAGCCTGTAGTGGATATCGAAAGGTTCGGGAAGGGGAATAGCCGCGCCTGTTCGTATTCCGCGTAGTTATTCAGCGTAGCCGACCACGTAAGCATCCAGCGCGCGAGTTTTTCAACCGCCGCGCGAACGTCCTCAATGGAGTTCATCTCGTACAGGTAGCCCGAGCGCACGTGTTCGGGAGCCTGCGCTCCGTTCATAGGATTTATACCGTTGTTAATCGCCATTGTGATAACGATTGACCAGTAGATGCCGTTATGCGACATAGCCGTGCCGTTAGGAGCGGGATAATCGTTGCCGGAACCAACAATCTCCTGACAGCCGATAAGGCTATAGTCCCGCGCGTCCTCTATTGAGAAGCCGAGTTCTTTTATTATGCCGGGGATAATCACATCGTCGTTCTGGAATAGAGGCAGTCCCCCGATTATTTTTGACGTTTCAAGCGCACAGTTCCAAATTTCCTCCGGCGTGTTTTGATTGACGCGGAGCGACACGGTCGGCTCGTGCAGTTTAAGCCGCGCTATTGTTTCAAGCACCATATATGAAACGGGGTTAGTAGCGTCCTCGCCGGTTTGTGGGTCAACGCCGCCAATAGTAGTGTGCTGACCGATATGCCCGATTCCAGCGGTCTGCGCCATTTTGCCGAAGCCGCCCTCGGAGAAGGTGTTGAGCTTCAAAAAGAACGCGTCAACGAGTTCCTGCGCCGCTTCCGGCGTTATCGTTCCGTCGGCCAAGTCTTTTTCTAAGTATTTCCAGGTGTTCTGGTCAAAGCGCCCCATTGACGTTACTCCGGGTCCGTTGTCAACCATTAGGAACAGGTGGTACAGCAAAATCTGCTGGCAAGCCTCCCAGAAGTTGCGAGCGGGTTTTTCCGCTATCCACTCTAAACCGGCCGCCATTTTTTCAAGCTCCGCCTTACGCTCCGGCGCGGCGGTTTTTGCCTGTTCGCGGGCGAGTTCCGCGTAGCGGCGCGTGAGCGTGATTGCACCGTCACAGGCGATAGTTGCGGCCTTGTAGAAAATGTACTTCCGCATATCGTCGCCCATTATGCGTCCCTCGCGCTCGTCAAGCCAGTCCTGCGCCTGTTTTCGGATAGCCCCGTAGCCCGATTTAAGTATATTCTGAAAGCCCGGGGTGAGGTGACCCGGCGGCATAAGCGCGCCCGGGCGTCCCGGAATACCGTAGTCGCTCGCTTGCAGTTTCGTAAAGGCCTCTGCGCCGTCCGGGAGCCACTTGTCGCCGAAGCCGAAGCCGCCGCCCGAGCGCATTTGCCGCATCATCAGTTCGCGAAGCTTTTTCAGTTCCTCCGGCGATATCGCGAGCAGCTGCCTTGAATAGAACGGGTCGTCAACAGGCGCGTGGTGAAGTCCGTCCTCGGCAATCGGCCAGGTGTTTTCGATGTCCGCCATCAGCCACATCGCCCCGCTGCCGCCGCCGAAGTTTTTGTTGCCCAGGTTCCCGACAAAGTAGTCGTCCTCCTCAATCCGCAACGGCATTTGCGAGATTACATAAAGCGACTGCAAGGGCTTCTGAATAAGCGGGGTAACGCCGTCGTATTTCTCGGAAGCCTCGAGCTTCAGACGCGTTTTTTCCGAGTCGGCGATAATAACTCTGTCGCGGATTTTTTCCCGCATATTCCATATCCTGGCGGTGTATGGTTTGAAGTGATACATAGTGATAATCCTACCTTTCAAGTTTTATTATCCTTCTTGCTCTTATTATACCATACAGCTATGATATTGTCAATCCGATTTTTTGCAACGAAACGTTGGGGCGGGTTTCAAACCCGCCCTCTTGGTTGAAACATTGACAATTCTGCGTAAGGGCGGGTTTGAAACCCGCCCCTACGAAACGTTACGTTATTTATCTTTTTCCAAAATTGTCAGCGGGTAGCCCTCGCGTTCCATATTTTCGCGCGGGATAAACCTAAGCGCCGCGCTGTTTATGCAATACCGCAGGCCGCCTAGTTCACGGGGACCGTCGCTGAAAACGTGTCCCAGGTGCGCTCCCGATTTTTCAGCGCGTACTTCCGTGCGCCGCCGTCCAAACGAATTATCGGGCAAATTTTTCAGCAACGCGGAATTTACAGGCTTCGCAAACGCAGGCCAGCCGCAGCCGGATTCAAACTTATCGCTCGAAACAAACAGCGGTGTTCCTGAAATAATATCAACGTAAATCCCCTCTTTGAAATTGTCAAAATATTCGTTTTCAAAGGGCGGTTCCGTAGCTCCGTTCATTGTGACTTCGTATTGCAAGGGCGTTAGTTTTTCGCGCAAATCCTCCGTGCCGTTAGGTTTCGAGGCTTTTAACGCGCGGACTTTATCGAATTTCGCTTTTGGAATATGGCAATAACCGCCGGGATTTTTATTCAAATAATCCCGGTGATATTCCTCTGCGGGGAAAAACTGCCGCAGAGGCTCACATTCGATTGCGACAGGCTCGCTGAAACTTTCGCCGAGAAGCGTCAGCCAACCGCGAATTATCGACGCTTCGGCGGCGTCGGTATAATAAATTCCCGTGCGGTATTGCGTGCCGACGTCGCCGCCCTGCTTGTTCAGCGAAGTCGGGTCGATTATTTCCGCGTAAAAATCCAAAAGGCGCGTCAGCGGCAGGATTTTTTCATCGTAAACAATCTCAACGGTTTCCGCGTGTCCCGTTCCGCGCTTGCAAACGTCCTCATACGACGGGTTTTCAGTGCTTCCGTTTGCGTAGCCGACGGTGGTTTTTTCAACGCCCGGCAACAGCGAGATATATTTTTCCACGCCCCAAAAGCAGCCTCCCGCAAGGTATATTTTTTTCATAGTCGCTCCTATTTTTGATTTTATGGGTTTTCAAACATTACAGCGTTTATTATTGCTTTATCTTTCAAATAAAATTCACTCGTATCGCGGCTTTAACAATATAATAAGTATATCACAGCTCACGCCCCTTGTCAAGTTTTTGTCGCAAAGCAAGCGTAAGAGGTAGGGGGGCAGGGCGCGCCCTGCCCGTCATTGCGAAGCCGCCACCGCACTTGCGATACGTACAGGTGTTATGCGGCGAAGCAATCCAGGGTTGACGTAGAAGCCTACGATACGTAGTCTGTATGTTGTCCTCCCGGCACTGGATTGCTTCGCACCTGTAACTGGGTACGTATCGCACACTTTCCGGTGCTTCGCAATGACGGGGGAAGGGCGGGTTTGAAACCCGCCCCTACGAACGTGCAACGTAATTTATTCACTCCGCGGAAAAATCTCCCCCTTGCGTTATACTGCAAAACGTGATATAATAAATTTGTCACAAAAACTATCGCATTCGGGAGGCCATCAATGAAATTTCCAACTAATTACAAAACGCGCGGTCTGACAATTGCCAAATGGCTGTTGGGGGCGTTTGCCATTGCTGTTTATCTTGTGCCAATCGCCGTGTACCGCACACTTTCTACGCTTGTAAGCAACGAGACCAGCAGTCCGCTAACGCTGCTTGCGCTACCGGTTTCGCTGATGCTACTTGTTTGCTTATTTGTCGTGCTCAATATAATTACCGCCGCTGTATGCGCTATTCGAAAACAAACGTTGCCGTTCGGAACCGCGCTGATTTTCAAACTCGCGCTGATACCTTTTTACGCCGTAAATTTTGCCGTTTGGTTCATTGGCTCGGTTGTGTTTCACACGGCGCTCGTGGTAATACCGATGCTGCCGTTTATCATCGCTTATACATATTTCACAATACTCGCGACCTCGGCGTATGCCGTTTGCAGGTTGCTTATTTTGCGCCCAAAAGGTTTTGTAAAACATTGTGTACTGCAATTTATATTTGTGCTTGATATAATTGACACTATTATTCTGGCGGTAAAATATAGGAAAAATAATTCCGCGGAGCGGTAGTTTTTTGCTTTACAAAAAGGAAAACGCCTTATGGAAAAAGATAAATTTTTCAAATTAGCAAAGTTTTTCCTGTGCGCTTCGGCGGCGCTTATTATCCCGTCGCTTTTGTATATGGCGGTCACTTATGGCGCGAACGCTTTTTATGTTAGTCAAAAAGCCCGGCTTGCCTCTACTGACCTCTCGGAAATTACTATTGACGGGCTAAAACCGGGCGATATTCCGGGCGAACTCAACCGTGGCAGTTTTATCACCGTTGAGGACGGAGTTATCGCGGAGATAACCGGCGAGCTGTTTTGGGACGTCTCCAGCGCCGGGACAATTGAATTTCGCGGCGAAAAACTCGCGACCGGGATAGGGCTTGACGAGCGTTTGACCTCCGCAAAAGAAATTATTGACGCGCTCGGCGGGAATTATCTGACGGCGTATTTTCGACACGAAAGTTCTAAACCGTCTATAATTTACCGCGACCGGGAACACGGTCTTGAACTGCGCTTATTTTATTTAGGAGCGGAATTGTCAAAAGCTCCCGAGCCGTTAAATACGCCGGATTTTGAAATACGCGACAAGGGCGAGGTGTTATTTGCGCTGCGCTCCCCGCTGGTTTATTTGTTTAGCGTAATGTTTAGCGTTAACAGCGGGTTGAATTTTACAATTTTCGAGCATATTTTTATACCGCTGTTTTTCGCTTTATTATTAACGCCTGCCGCCGCCTGTTTTGTATTTCGCAAGAAGCGCGTGATAATTCCGGTAGTGATAATTTATATTGTATATGGCATTTTCCAGTTTCGTGAGTTTTTTATGTTCGCAAGCCAATAAAAATTCAAAGCCTAATAACCCGTACCCGCCGACTGGCTCGCAATTACTTATTGTGCATACTCCGACAAAAAACGCTAATACTATCCTCTGTAAGCAAATCACACCCGCAAGTTCCAAATAAACATTATGGAGGAAAATATATAATGATGAAAGCAACAGGTATTGTTCGCCGCATCGACGACCTCGGGCGGGTGGTAATCCCGAAGGAAATCCGCCGCACTATGCGTATCCGCGAGGGCGACCCGCTGGAAATCTATACCGAGAAAAACGGCGAGGTTATCTTCAAGAAATACTCGCCGATGGGCGATTTGACAGAATTTGCCAGCCATATCTGCGAAACGCTCAATAAGACGACTAACGTTGCGACGGTTGTGACCGACCGCGACACTGTTTTGTCCGTCTACGGAGCGCCTAAGCGCGAGCTTGATAATAAGCACGTCAGCCCGGAGCTTGAACAGCTTATGGAGGCCCGCACGCTCTATCAGCGTACAGGCAAGGAGGCGGGATTGCCGGTTATTGACGGCACTTCGGACTACAGCATAGCGGTTGCCGCGCCGATACTCTCCGAGGGCGACGTAATGGGTTGCGTGGCCTTCGTAACGCCCTCGGGAGCGAACTCAACCGGCGACCTCGAAAGTAAACTGGCCTCGGCGGTAGCAAGATTCCTGGGGAAACAGATGGAATCGTAAACGGAAAATTGCCGCTTGACAAGCGGCAATCACTATGGTATAATACTAGGTATAGAGGCTACAAAACATTGCGGATTGCGATACTTTTGCCCTCGAATTACGACTAGCTACAAGAGCAGCCGCCCATCCAGTGGATAGGAGAGGGGCGGCTACTTCTTTTTAGAGTTTTCACGCAGTTGCGCTACTAGCCCAATAATGCTTATGACTACGCTGACGATTTGTATTAGGTCGCTCAGCGATATTTTGTCCATCGGCATCC
>JAISJH010000067.1 GCA_031261635.1 Oscillospiraceae bacterium | reverse complement strand
CCTCGTCCCGGCGCCGTGCGCCGTCTTTGCGAGCGCCGCCGCACTTGCGATACGTAGGGCGTTTAGGCGCGAAGCAATCCAGTGCCGGGAGTTAGACAATTGACAATTGATAATTGATAATGGATAATTACGAGGGGTTTGGACGAGGGTACTGGGCTTGGATTGCTTCGCGCGGCTCGCAATGACGGACTGTTAAGTCTCAACGTTCAACTTTTTCCCCGCGTAGCTCAATAGCACCGACAGTAAGCCTCCTATAACCAACATTCCTATTGACAGCAGCCACTGGCCGCCGCTTGTAGGCAGCGCCGGGAAAATTCCTACTACCGAGCCTATCATAAAGCCGAATACCGCGTAGTAGCCCACCGCGCTGTGGTGGTCGAATACGTATTTTACTACTTTTGAGAACAGCACCATACCGATTAAAAAGCTACAACCCACCGCGCCGATTACTATAACGTTCAGCTCCGTTGCGGCGGTCATTAGGTACGTGTATACGCCCAGAACCATAAGCACTATTGACACGCTCATACCGGGGATAATGCTCACCATTCCGGCAATCAGCCCGGACAGGCAGAGGAAAGGCAAGGCCGGAGTATTGAGCGCGGCTTCGGGAACCGTGCGGTTCAAGAGCTGATTTAATAAGGTGCCGTTGTCAAAAAGCTGATTCATAAGCGCAAGCCCAAGCGACAGCACAATCGCCACAGCAAACGAAACCCCGTGCCGCGACCTGAAATTATCGGTTTTAGTTTTCCTGTACAGCGCGGGGAACATACCCGCGACGAGCGCGATAAACAGGAAGTACGTCGGCGTGGGGTAATTGTCAAATAAATATTTGAAAACTATGATGAATAATACGCCGCTTATAAGCGCGCCTATACCCATAGGAATTAAGTATAAAATATTCTTTTTCAGATTGTGAAAGGGGTTTGCAGTAATGGAAATAAGCTCGTCGTAAATCCCCGTCATAACGGCGATAACGCTACCGCTGATACCGGGCGCGACAATACTTAGCCCAAGTAAAAACCCGCAGAGAATTTTGTAGAAAAAGCCTTTTAACCCGCCCTGTGTCATTGTTATGTACCCCTGAAAAAAAGTATATATCATTCTAACACAATTCCGCAAATTTTGCAAGAGATAGTTTTTGCGGGGCAAACGGCGCACGGCGCCGGGAAACCACCCCGCCGCTGCGGCGGCACCCCTCCACAGAGGGGATAGGGGTTTGGACGGGGATACTGGGCTTGGATTGCTTCGCACGGCTCGCAATGACGGGGGAGGGCGGGTTTGAAACCCGCCCCTACGTATTCAAGCGTAACCCACGTCCAAGCCCACGTCCGCAACCAAACGTCCAAACCCCTCGTCTCTGATATTTGATATTTACTAACTGCTAACTGAACCCCCGTCTCTGATATTTGATATTTGATAACTGTTAACTGAACGAATGCGCTTCCGCTAGGATTGCGTCTTTTACTTTCATCAGGCGGGTTATGTTGCCGCGCTCGTTTTCCTCCAGTTTCATACGTATGTATTTAATGTTCGTCTGAAGCTCGGGAATCATTACGTATTCGAGGGCGTTGACGCGGCGGCGTGTTTTTTCAATCTCTCCGGCGAGTAGCTGAACGGTTTTTTCAACCCTTGCGAGTTCTAGCATATCGGTGAACGTGTTCGTAAGCTCGACAATGGCGTCGTCAAGCTCGCCGCTTGTCATAGCGTAGCCGTAGGGCAGAGCGTCGCCGTTGCCCTCGGTGTGGAACTCGTATTCGGGAACCGTCACGCCCATAAGGTTGCGGTACGTAAGCCCGACGGACACCCTGCGCTTAGGATACAGCAGTGCCTGTTCGAGCATTTCCGGCGACATAATCGCGGACGCGAGCGACAGCGAGGCCATAGCCCCCGCGAGCCGCTCCTCAACCTTTTCGCGAAGCGATTTATTTTCTTTAACGATAAGCATAAAGCGGCGCATAAGCTCGTCGCGCTTGTCTTTGAGCAGCGAATGACCGCGCACGGCGGTTTTGAGCCGCGCGCGCAAGCGGTTAAGCTCCATACGCGTAGGCTTGATTGCAGTTGCCATAAGCGTTTCACCTTTTATATGTGTTCCAAAAATTATACAGCGTCCCGACGAACATAATAAGGAGGGGACTACCGCAGGACGCAACCCTCGTCCAAACCTTCGTCTCTGATATTTGATATTTGATAACTGTTAACTATGGTGCGGAAGATATTTCGCTATGTGTTCCTCTTTGATACGTTTAAGCTCTGTAACCGGGAGGAGCGAGAGCAGCTCCCAGCCTATCGCGAGGGTTTCCTCTACCGGGCGGTTTGTTTCGTAGCCCTGGCCAACGTATTCGGTCTCGAAGCGTTCAGCGAATTTCGCGTAGAGCTTGTCGGTATCGGACAGCGCGCTTTCGCCGAGTATAGCCGAGAGTTCACGCGCGTCTTTCCCCGCCGAGTAGGCCGCGAACAGTTGGTTCATCGTCCCCGAATGGTCCTCGCGGGTTTTGCCCTCGCCTATGCCCTTGTCTTTGAGGCGGGAGAGCGAACTCGAAACGTCCACGGGCGGCAGAATGTTTTTGAGGTACAGTTCGCGGGAAAGTATGATTTGCCCCTCTGTGATGTAGCCCGTCAAGTCGGGGATAGGGTGCGTGATATCGTCCTCCGGCATAGAGAGAATGGGAATCATTGTAATCGAACCCTCCGCGCCCTTGCGCCGCCCCGCGCGTTCGTACATTGTCGCGAGGTCGGTGTAGAGGTAGCCCGGGTACCCGCGCCGCCCGGGAACTTCTTTCCGCGCGGCCGAAACTTCGCGAAGCGCGTCCGCGTAGTTTGTTATGTCGGTGATAATGACAAGCACGTGCATACCTTTTTCAAAGGCAAGGTACTCCGCGGCCGTGAGGCACATTCGCGGAGTTGCGATACGCTCGACAGCGGGGTCGTTAGCAAGGTTTGTAAACAGCACCGTGCGGTCAATCGCGCCCGTGCGCTTGAACTCCTGGACAAAGTATTCAGATTCCTCAAAGGTTATCCCGACAGCCGCGAAGCAGACGGCAAAATTCGAGGCAGTACCGAGAACTTTAGCCTGCCGCGCGATTTGCGCGGCTAACTGCGCGTGAGGCAGGCCGGAGCCGCTGAAAATCGGCAGTTTTTGTCCGCGCACAAGCGTGTTCAGCCCGTCGATAGCGGAAATCCCGGTTTGAATAAACTCCGAGGGATAGTTTCGCGCGGCGGGGTTCATAGGAAGCCCGTTGATATCGAGCCACTTTTCAGCCAGAATTTCCGGCCCGCCGTCTATAGGCCGCCCCATACCGTCAAACACGCGCCCGAGCATATCGGAGGATACCCCGAGCTGCATACCGTGACCCAGGAAGCGGACTTTACTTTCCGCGAGGTTAATCCCCGCGCTTGTTTCAAACAGCTGAACTATAGCGTCCGAGCCGTTGACCTCAAGCACCTTACAGCGGCGCGTTTCGCCGGAGGGAAGCTCTATTTCCGCAAGCTCGTCATAGCTGACGTTTTCAACGCCTTTAACTATCATCAGAGGTCCCGCGATTTCGCGTATTGTTTTGTATTCTCTAATCATTCGCTCTCACCTCCCGAAGCTATAGCCGCTATTTGCGATTTAAGGTCGTCAGATATTTTATCGTAGGCCGATACATACGTATCCGCGCCGACCGTTTTAGCCCTGCTTATCAAGGCGCGTGACGCGAGCGCAAACAACTCTTTCTGGTTCCGCGCGTTTATAACAGGACGCGCAAGCTCGTCATAGCGCAGTATCAGCGTCAGTAGCCTGTGCTGTCTGTCGTAGGAACTGTAGCTGTCGATATCGACAAAGGCGTTCTGTTGCAGGAAATCCTCGCGAAGCATTTTGGCGGTTTCAAGCGTCAGTCTGTCAGCGGGGGAAAGCGAATCCTGCCCAACGAGCTTGACAATCTCCAAAAGCCCTACTTCCTCCTGCAATATCGCGACAGCCTTAGCGCGTTTCTTAAGGAAAACCTCGCCGAGTTCTTTATCATACCACGGGCGCAGGTTATCGAGATAGAGCGAGTAACTGCTTGACCAGTTGATGGCCGGGAAATGCCTTGCGCGGGCAAGCGCGGCGTCCAAGCCCCAGAAAACTTTTACAATACGAAGCGTAGCCTGCGAAACAGGCTCTGACGTATCGCCGCCCTGCGGGGAAACCGCGCCTATAGCGGTAAGCGTACCCTTGCGCGGCTTTTTATCGCTTGAAAGACAGTCCACAGCGCCCGCGCGTTCGTAAAACTGCGCGAGGCGGCTCGACAGATACGCTGGGTAGCCCTCCTCGCCGGGCATTTCCTCCAGTCGCCCGGACATTTCGCGCAAGGCCTCCGCCCAGCGCGACGTTGAGTCGGCGATTACCGCGACGTCGTAGCCCATATCGCGGTAGTATTCCGCAATCGTTATGCCCGTGTAGATAGACGCTTCACGCGCCGCGACGGGCATATCGGAGGTATTCGCGATAAGCACGGTGCGCTTCATAAGCGGCTCGCCGGAGCGCGGGTCAGTAAGCTCCGGGAACTCCGTCAAAACGTCCGTCATCTCGTTGCCGCGCTCTCCGCAGCCTATGTAGACAACCACGTCAACGTCAGACCACTTCGCAAGCGCGTGCTGGACAACGGTCTTGCCGCTGCCGAACGGTCCCGGAACCGCCGCCGTACCGCCCTTGGCAAGCGGGAACAGCGTGTCAATAACGCGCTGTCCGCTTTGAAGCGGCGTCGCGGGGAGGTTTTTCTTTTTGTAGGGACGACCCTTGCGAACGCCCCACTTCTGCATTAGCGTGATGTCTGAAACTTCGCCGCTCGCCGTCTTAATCTTCGCGACAACGCCCTCGACCGTGTAATCCCCGGATTTAATTTCCGCTATCGTCCCGGCAACTCCATAAGGCACCATAACCCTATGCTCAATCGCGGAGGTTTCCTGAACCGTCCCGATAATGTCGCCCGCCTGTACGGCTTCTCCGGCTTTGGCGGTTGCCTTGAACGCCCACTTTTTAGTGCGGTTTAACGCGGGGACGTTTACGCCGCGCGTCAGCGTGGCCCCCGTGAGCTTGCGTATCTCCTCCAGCGGACGCTGTATGCCGTCGTAAATGTTTTCAAGCAGACCGGGACCGAGTTCGACAGAGAGCGGGCTTCCGGTGGTTGTAACCTCCGCGCCGGGACCCAGACCCGCAGTTTCCTCGTAGACCTGTATCGAAGCGCGGTCGCCGGTCATAGTGAGGATTTCGCCGCGCAACCCCTCCGCGCCGACAAGTACGACATCGGCCATTCCCGCGTCGCTAAGTCCCTCCGCAACAACCAGCGGACCGGATACTTTGACTATCTTTCCCAAATGTGTTCACCTCTTTTTCAAATAACAGTTATCAAATATCAAATATCAGATAGTGGATTAGAGCGCGTAGTGACAAATATGCGTTGGCTTTTGTAGGGGCGACCTTTGGTCGCCCGCGGATTATACGAGTGGATTTATAACGGCATAACCCGCGGGCGACCAAAGGTCGCCCCTACACGCCGCTACGCAAAATGTCCACTCCCCGTTCCACATACAGCCCCTAAAACAGCTTCACCCCGGCGGCGCGTTCCGCGCTTTGCGTCAGCGCCGCGCTTCCGAGACCCAGAGAACCCGCCTTTGACGGTATCAGTATCAGCGCGGGTACGGCAATTTCGCGGTAAGCGGCGACTTCCTCCGGGATATCCTGCGCGAGCTGTTCGGTTATATAAATTATCGCGAATTTTTCCTCCGCCGCGCTAAGTGCGCGAAGCTCGCGTTTAGCCTCCTGCGCGTTCTCCGCCGCGACGCAGTGAAGCCCCAAGGCCTTGAACGCCGTAACGCTGTCCTTGTCCCCGAGTATAGCGATTTTATAATCGGACGGTTTCATTTATTGATACCTCGTTTAGAATGTTTTTGGAACCCACGTATCAGCGAAGCGCCCGCCCCCGTCATTGCGAAGCCGCCACCGCACTTGCGATACGTAGCAATGAAATGCGGCAAAGCAATCCAGGGTTGACGTAGACACCTGCGATACGTAGACCGTATGTTCCCCCCCCGGCACTGGATTGCTTCGCACCTGTAACGTCCTACGTATCGCAAGCTTACCGGTGCTTCGCAATGACGGTGGTAATGCGTCGTTTACATTTGATGTAGCCGCAAGCGGCTACGTACCGTGTCGGCGTCCAAACCCGCGTATTTACCTGTCATTACCGTTCTCACCGCCGCGATTTCGTTTTCCACCGCGCCTATGTAGCCCGCTACTGACATATCGCCGAAGGGGCTTTTTTTCGATTCGGCTAGATAGCCTAGCAATAGCTCGTCAATCCGCTTTTCAAGCTCCGTAAACGTGCCGCCGTGAAACGCTCCCGCCGCTGCCTCGAGAACGCCGGACAGCGCGCTTTTCTTAAACTGCGACAGGAAAAGTTCCGCGCTTTCAGTCGCGCGTATAAGCTCCCTCACGGGAACTGCCCCGCCGTCCGCTAAGGCCGCGAACAGCTCCTGCCCGGTACGCTTCGCGCGAACTCCCGAGCGCAGATTAGCCGCGTCGATAGTGATTTGCGCGTACTTTTGCAAAAACTCCGACCCGGATTTAACCGCGAGAGCTAAAAACTCCTCAAAATAAGCGCGGTCAAGCTCAAAATCAGCTAACTGCGGGTCGCCTGTCTTGGCTAAAATCTCAACGGCTTTTACTATCGCGCCTGAAAACGTAGGCGGCAGATTACGCAGGTCGTTTTCCGCGAAGGCCGCCTTCAGCGTTTCCGGCGCGATACGCCCCGCTCCCGATAACAGCCGCGAGCCGTCAATCCCCGCCGCCGCGCCCTTTACAAGCACCTTGGCGTTGTGATAATCGTATTTTACTCTGAACGCGTCAACGAGCGCGGGGTTAGGCACCTGCCCCGCAAGCTCGCCGAATACGTCAGAGCGCCGCTCGGACAACACTGCTTCAAGCTGTTCGGGGGTTTGCACTCTCGCCGTTTTCCACCCCGATTCCTCTAGCACTTTTAAGGCCGAAGCGGGGTCGGGCGCGGCAATCATACGCTCCAGTTTAGCCGCGCCGATTAGCCGCAGCTCTATAGCGTGTATGTACGACGAAATATAGAGATAGTCGGTATCCCTGAGCTTTTTAATCGCCATCACTTCTTACCTTCGGGCGCGAATAGTATCGCCGAAACCTCCGGCGTAAGAGAGTTCCGCGCTCTTTCAAGCAGCATTTCTATATCGAGCTTGCGCGTAGCCGTGCCGTCCGGGAGTATTAGTTCGACCATATAGCGTTCGAGCTTTTCACCCGGCAGCGCGGCAAGTTTTTTTGCCGCCGCTTCAAAAACTTCGCTTATGACTTCCTGTTTCAACGTCAGAACGGCTTTTTTGGCTTCGTTCTCGGCGGCTCCGTTCAGACGCTCCGTCAGCCGCGCGGCTTCGAGGCCGCCGGTTTCGAGGATTTTGTAACGCTCGCTCTTGGCGGTTTCAGCGTATTTGTCCTCAATCTCGCGGACGTCGCGCTTGTTTGCCTGGATTAAGTAGGCGGCCTCCTCGCGGGCTTCCTCGAGGATTTTCGCCGCGATTTTTTCTATTCCCATTGCGCCCTCTCCTTTCAGCGGTCAAACGTTTTTATTTACACCGCGGTGAAGAACAGCAGCATTAAGAACGACGCAAGCAACGACAGGATTGCGTAGAACTCAACGATTATGCAGAGTATAAAACCCTTGAACCAGTCGTTAGGCTTCTTAACAACGATATTGACCGAGGAAGCGGCAACGCGCCCCTGATAAATCGCCGAGAACAGCCCGCCGAACGCTATAGGCATACAAGCGACGAAATAGCGCATACCGACCGTGATTGTAATTGCCGAAGCGTCAAAGGTACCGCTGAAAATACCGAGCTGAACAAGCGAAAAGAACCACGCGACTACGCCGTACAGCCCCTGCGTCCCCGGAACGACCTGTAATAACAGGCACTTAGAAAATAGCGAAGGGTCATCGCTGAGTACGCCCGAGGCGGCTTCGCCAACCAGCCCCGTGCCGCGCGCGGAACCGATACAGCACAGCATAGCGGCAAGCCCGCCGCCAAGCAGCGCAAGCGCCACGCCGCCAAAGTTTTGAAAAATTGCGTCCATTGTGTGTGTCCTCCTAAATTTTTATAGTTAGCAGTTAGCAAATATCAAATATCAGAGACGAAGGTTTTTCAGTTAACAGTTAGCAAATATCAGATATCAGAGACGAAGGTTTGGACGGGGGTTGCGTCCTGCGGGGGAAACCACCCCGCCCCTGCGGGGGCACCCCTCCCAAGAGGGGAATGGGTTTGGACGGGGGTTGCGGGGTTGCGGAGTTGCGGAGTTGCGGAGTTGCGGGGTTGCTGAAGCCCCCACCGTAAATTCCCCTCTTGGGAGGGGTGCCGCGAAGCGGCGGGGTGGTTCCCCGCGCCGTGCGCGGAGGCAGGGCTTTGCCCTGCCCGTGGTGCGCCCTCCGGCGCACCGTCATTGCGAAGCCGCCACTACACTTGCGATACGTAGTTGGTGATATGCGGCGAAGCAATCCAGGGTTGACGTAGTATCCTGCGATACGTAGTCCGTATGTTACGCTCCCGGCACTGGATTGCTTCGCACCTGTAACCTTGTACGTATCGCGGGCTTACC
>JAISJH010000064.1 GCA_031261635.1 Oscillospiraceae bacterium | reverse complement strand
CGTATACTTCTTTCCGAAAAGCTGGCATTTGTAACGCTGAGTGCCAGACTGGTTGAAACCCTGCTTGTGCTGCTTTTCTGTGCCCCCGCACACGGGACATTTCTTTTCTTTTTTCATAGTTACAATTATATCACTCAATCCCTAATTTGTCCAGTCCCTGAAACAACCCCCTCTTGCAATTTGTCGCTATGTGTTGTATAATGGTAATCTAAGTTATTCGTCCCCGCCGCGCGGGTATCTGATATTTGATATCTGATAATTGTTATCTGATATAAAGGGGTTTTATTATGGTTTACATTGCTATTATCGGCTTCGGGAATATTGGTTCCGGCGTTGCCGAGCTTCTTAGCGCTAACAGCGCAAAGGTTGCGGACGCTCTCGGCGATACCGTGGAGCTGAAATATATTCTTGACATTAACGTGCCGGTCGGCTCGCCTTATGAGAAGTATTTCATTAAAGATTTTTCCGTTATTGAGAACGACCCGGAGGTTCGCATAGTCGTTGAAACAATCGGCGGCGCGGGAGCCGCTTATGAGTTTACCCGGCGCAGTCTGCTGAAAGGCAAGAGCGTTGTGACGTCTAATAAGGAACTAGTGGCGACGCACGGTGCGGAGCTTGTTTCCATAGCGCGCGATACTAACTCAAACTATCTGTTTGAGGCGTCCGTAGGCGGCGGGATACCCGTTTTGCGCCCGCTCGCGCAGTGCCTCCAGGCGAACGAGATTGAGGAGGTTTACGGTATTCTGAACGGTACCACGAACTATATCCTGACAAAAATGCGGAGCGACGGCATACGCTTTGAGGAGGCGCTCAAACAGGCGCAGGAAAAGGGTTACGCCGAGCCTAACCCCGAATCGGACATAAGCGGCAAAGACACCGCGCGGAAAATTTGTATACTCGCGGCTATGGCCTTCGGGCGCTTGCTTGACCCGGACAAGATACCCGTTAAAGGCATACAGAGCGTGACCTTAGACGAAGTTTTAGAAGCGGAAAAGCAGGGCGGCTCGGTAAAGCTTATAGGCAGGGCGGCAAAGCTTCCCGACGGGCAAATCGGTATATCGGTCGAGCCGGTAACGGTATCGCGCGATAACCTCTTAAGCGACGTGAACGACGTGTTCAACGGAATAGTTGTGCGCGGTAACGCGGTAGGCGAAGTCCTGTTCTACGGGCGCGGAGCCGGAAAACTCCCCACGGCAAGCGCGGTAATAGCCGACGTAATTGACGCGGCGAAGCATTTTCACGCGCGGAAACGTATATACTTTGAGGACGGGAGAAACGACGCGGTAGGCGAGCTGCCGGTTTGGGGCAATACAATTAACAGTTAACAGTCTAATGTAGGGGGCGATGCCCACATCGCCCCGTCCCGTAGAATGTGAAATTGATGAACCCGTGGGACGATGTGGGCATCGTCCCCTACAGAGCTTCTGCAAATCGTCCGTACCAAAACCTTCGTCCAACGTCCAACGTCCAACGTCTAACGTCCCGGCGCACCGTCTTTGCGAGCCGCGGTAAGCTTGCGATACGTAGGAGTGAAACCGGCGCGGCAATCCAGTGCCGGGGGCGTAACATACGTATCTGTGGCGTATACTACTGGATTGCTTCGCGCCTAGACCTTTGTTGTATGTTAGGCCTTCCGGCGCTCGCAATGACAAACTTTTTAGTTGTTTACAGTTTCTTACACCAACGGAGGTAATTAAAAATGGCTAGAGATTTAGAATACTATATGAACGAACCCGACCTTATCAACGAGCCTATGCCAATGCGTGAAGTCTACGCTATAAAGCATATGATTTATGACGAAATAAAAGATATGTCTTTCGACGAACGTTCCGCTTATTTCCGGCGTGATTCATCGAACGCCGACAAATTCGGCTGGAACGAGCCGTATCAGGAAACCGCGCAGGCGTATCAACCTAAACAGGCGGTAGCCGTTTAATATAACAAGGAGAAGCACAATGCTCATAGTACAAAAATTTGGGGGGTCCTCTGTTGCTGACGCGGAGCGTATACGGCGCGTTGCGGGGATTATCGCTAAGACCTATCAGGACGGCAACGATGTTGTTGTCGTGCTCTCGGCGCAGGGCGACACTACTGACGATTTAATCGCCAAGGCCGAGCTTATTAACAAAAAAGCCAGTAAGCGCGAGCTGGATATGCTCTTATCCACCGGGGAGCAGATTTCCGTTGCGCTCTGCGCTATGGCGCTTGAGGCTATGAATATTCCCGCCGTTTCGCTTACGGGCTGGCAGGCGGGTATTCAGACTACGCGGCAGTACGGTAATTCGCGTATTCGCGAGATTAACACGGAGCGTATCTACGCGGAGCTTGACAGGAAGCGCGTTGTTATTGTCTGCGGCTTCCAGGGAAGCTCTAATAACGGCGATATTACGACGCTCGGGCGCGGAGGCTCGGATACGAGCGCGGTCGCCCTTGCCGCGAAGCTTAAGGCGGGGCTGTGTCAGATATTTACAGACGTTGAGGGCGTGTATACCGCCGACCCGCGCATTGTCCCCGAAGCTCATAAGATGAAAGAGATTACCTACGACGAAATGCTTGAACTCGCGAGCCTCGGCGCGAAAGTTCTGCATAACCGCAGCGTCGAAATGGCGCGTAAATACGGCGTGCGGCTCGAAGTTTTATCGAGCTTCACAAAACAACCCGGTACGATAGTAAAGGAGCGTGTAACAGTGGAAGAAACCAAAATCAGCGGTCTTGCAAAGGACAGCAATATATCCCGTATAGCTCTCGTGGGACTTCGCGACGAGCCGGGAGTGGCGTTCAGAGTTTTCAGACTGCTCGCCGCGAAAAATATCAACGTTGACATTATTTTGCAGTCAATAGGCCGCGAAAACAGCAAGGACATAAGCTTCACGGTAGCCAAAACGGACTACGAAGCTGCCGTAAACGCGCTGAACGAGGAAAAGGAATCAATAGGTTTCCAGAGCCTTGACGTAAGCACAACGCTATCGAAAATCAGCATAGTAGGCGCGGGAATGATAAACTCCAGCGGAGTAGCCTCAACAATGTTCGAGGCGCTGTACGAGGCGCACGTAAATATCCATATGATTTCCACAAGCGAGATAAAAGTATCCGTACTGATAGACGAAGTAAACGCCGACGCGGCAATGAAAGCAATCCACAACAAGTTTTTCCACAATTGAGCGTAGGGGCAGGGCATTGCCCTGCCCGTCTTTGCGAAGCCGCCACCGCACTTGCGATACGTAGTCAATGATATGCGGCGAAGCAATCCAGGGTTGACGTACAATCCTGCGATACGTGGGACGTATGTTTTCCCCCCGGCACTGGATTGCTTCGCACCTGTAACCTTGTACGTATCGCGGGCTTACCGGTGCTTCGCAATGACGAACTTTTTAGTTTTTCGCGTTTTTAATATCAACGCGCAAAGTCAGTAGGGGCGGGTTTGTAACCCGCAATGACGCAAAAGGGCGGGTTTGAAACCCGCCCCTACGTTTTACCGCTTTTTGCGTTTGTTTACTACTACCGATATTGTTGTCACTATTACCGCCGCCGCTACTAATACTATTACCAATATAAATACTTGTGAATTGTCGGCGTTCTCCTCCGCTTCCGGCAATGGTGTAGGGCTTGCAAGTTCTGTCGCTTCCGCAATTTCCGTAGGGGGAGGAGTTTCCGCAGGCTCCGCGCTCTCCGTAGCCTTTGGGCTTGGGGAGGCTTTTGGCGTTGGGGCGGGGTCTGCCCATTTTTCTATTGTAGCTAATACGTCCGGGTCGCGTTTTGCGTCTGAAAACTGGAGTTTGGTTAAAACGTCGAAGCTGTTGATAACTACTTCGGAATCTTCCACGAATAAATCAATCTGCCCCAGCTCCGTGCCGCGGTCTTTTACGGAGGCTATCAGCGGGCTTGCACCCGGGCTGTGATTTATCGCGAGGTCTATGCCGGGAACGTCGTTAAGGAACTGCCTTGAAAGCGCGCTGTTAGACAGGCAGATTATTATATCCGAATTGAAGTCGTCACGCAGACGCCTGACGAAATCGGCGTTTTGCGAAGTGATTTCAGCGGTAATTTCAGGAGAACCGCCTCCGGGAAACTCCACGGCTATCACCTGCACGCGCAAATCCGGGAAGTCGAAGGTCATATAAAGCTGAATATAGTCGCTGTTCACATAAACGTTCTCGTCATCGCTAATCATAACGAAGTTGGCGGTTTCAGCGAGCGCTTCTATATCGAGTTTCTGCTCGTTATTCGCGACGAGCATAGCGTCATACCCGGCGGCGTTCATAATGTCTATAGCCCGCTGACCGTCGCGCCCCTTTGGTATAAGCGGAACGATATTGCCCATACTTAGCAGCAACACCGGGCGGGTTTCCTCGAGGTTTTTCTTATAACGCGCGATAACGTCCGCGCCGATGACGTTCTCGCCGCCCCGCTGAGTATCGGAAAAATACCCCTGCTCGCCGTTAGTGTATAGCACGGTAAGCGCGGGAGTAGGATAATCCGGCTCCGGCGCGGCGGCGTATGTAAACCCGGCAAAGGGGCAAGCTATAGCGATTGCGAGAACAATGTAAATGATACGGCGCATTTGTGTTTTTCTCCTACGGTTTATTTTTTAGTTTACAGTTATCAAATATCAGAGACGAGGGTTTGGACGGGGGTTGCGCCCTGCGGGGGAAACCACCCCGCCGCCTGCGGGCGGCACCCCTCCACAGAGGGGATAGGGTTTGGACGGGGGTTGCGGCACCCCCCGCCTCTGCGGAGGCACCCCCCTCTAAAGAGGGGGGCTTTGGAGGGTTTGGACGAGGGTTGCGTCCTGCGGGGTGGTTCCCCGCGCCGTGCGCGGGGGCAGGGCTTGCCCCTGCCCGTCTTTGCGAAGCCGCCACCGCACTTGCGATACGTAGTTAATGATATGCGGCGAAGCAATCCAGGGTTGACGTAGAACCTCTACGATACGTAGTCCGTATGTTACTCCCCCGGCACTGGATTGCTTCGCACCTGTAACATTGTACGTATCGCACACTTACCGGTGCTTCGCAATGACGGGCTGGGCTTCGCCCTAGCCCCCGCCCCTATGCAACCCAAAACCCCGTGCAACCCCCGCAAGGCGCAACCCCGCAGGGCGCAACCCACGTCCAAACCACCGTCTCTGATATTTGATATTTGATAACTGTTATCTGTTATCTGTTAACTGATATTATAGCTTGCGGGGGAAAATTTGTCAAGGCGAATAAATGCTGTTGACAAATGGCTTCTAAAAGGGTATAATAGGTGTAATCTAAATATCTGCAATTGAGGAAGTGTTTACTATAAAACTTTTTAGTTCTAAACCGGGCAGCGACGCCGCCCGAAGCAGCGTTCAGAGCGGGAGCGGGGTTCAGACGAACGTACCCGCCGCGCCTGTTGCCGCCGCTAAGGCCGCGCGGGGCGCAAGGCCTGTTATATATGTGTTTATCGCCGTTGCGGCAGTTGCCGCTATCGCGGCGGGGCTTGTCGTGTTCGCGGGTGTTACGGCGCGGGCGGGGGATACAATTTTCCCGAATATTACGGCCTACGGGGCAAACCTCGGGGGGCTTACGCGTGACGAAGCCGCGGCGACGCTGCGTATCGCGCCCGGCTACGCCGAATATGAAAACGCGTCCGTAACGGTTAACTTCCCGGGCGACGTTAAACTCACTATAACCTCTAAGGAAGCCGGGCTGTATGTTTCGCCGGAGGATACCGCCGACCGTATATTGCAATACGGACGCGGCGAGTCGTTCCTCGGCGGCGCGGGGACGTATATCGACTGTATAATCTATCCTCACGACGCGGAGCGTGACCTCACGGAAGTGCTGTTTATCAACAGGGATTACGTCGCGGAAAAGATAGCCGACGTAGCGCAGGAAGTCAACCGCGAAATGCTCGATAACTCAATTCAGGTGGATAAGGAAAATAACCGCATACTCGTAACAAAGGGCGCAAGCGGGATAGTTGTAGACGAGGAAAAGGTTTTAGGCCTTATTGAGGACGCTTTCGCAAAGAAAAACTACAGCGATATAACCTATGAGGTGCTGACTGGTAAGGCTAAAGAGATAAAAGTATCCGATATAATGCGAATGGTGTATAAGTCGCCGGTTAGCGCGGCGTATCAGTCCGATTTCACGGTATCGCAGGACGTTACGGGCATAACCTTTGACGAGGCCGCCGCTAAGGCCGCGATTGACGCGGCGGGTTTTGGCGAGCAGGTTGTTATACCGCTGATTATTACAGAGCCTGACCATAAAAAGTCGGAGCTGGAGGAAGCGTTATTCCGCGACGTGCTGTCTGAAATGAGTACCGACTTAACGAGCCACGAAACGCGGAGCCGCAATATCGCTCTGGCGGCAGAGGCTATTAACGGCACGGTGCTAATGCCGGGCGATACCTTTGACTATAACGTAGTGGTGGGTCAGCGCACTAAGGAAAAAGGCTACGGAGAGGCCGCCGCGTACCTTATGGGCGAAACGGTTCAGGAAGTCGGCGGCGGGATTTGCCAGGTGTCCTCGACGATTTACTATTGCGCTCTGAACGCTAATCTTGAAATTGTCACGCGCTCGGCTCATATGTTCCCCGTGAGCTACCTGCCGCCCGGTATGGACGCTACGGTGAGCTGGGGCGGGCCGGAGTTCCGTTTTAAGAATGACACCGATTTCCCGATAAAGATTGAATCAGCCCGCGACGGTAAGAAGCTGAACGTTAAACTGATTGGCACGAAAACGAGCGATAATGTTGTTAAAATGTCCTACGAGGTGATATCGACTATCCCCTACGGGACGGAATACACGGAGGACGCAAGCGTAGCGCCCGGACAAACGCGGGTGAAGTCAAGCGGCTCTAACGGTTCGCGGGTTCGTTCGTACCGCTCGCTATTCAGCGCGGACGGCGTGCTTTTGGAAAAGAAAACAGAGGCTACAAGCACCTACCGCGCCCATACGCGCGTTATATTGGTCGCGCCCGGCGAAATTCCGGGAGAGGCCGCGGCGGCAACTCCCGCGCCCTCGACGGTTGTGGAGGTTACGCCGGAACCCACGCCTATTGTTGTTGCCTCGCCCAGCCCCTCGCCTACGCCGCAGGCTACTCCGCAACCCACTCCGCAAGCTACCCCGAAGCCTACGCCGGAGCCAACTCCCGCGCCTACGCCTGAACCAACCCCCGAGCCGATTGTAGTAGTTACGCCGGAGCCTACCCCCGCGCCTACTCCGGAGCCTACGCCCGAACCGACCCCGGAGCCTACGCCCGAACCTACGCCGGAACCTACGCCCGATACCGGGATAATCGAGCCCTCGCCGCAGTTTTGATGTAAATAATAGTTATTAAATATTAAATATCAGATAACACGCACGGCGTGGGACGTGGGTTTTGCGGGGGCGGGGTAATGCGTACACGTGGTGCGCCGTCCCGGCGCACCGTCTTTGCGAAGCCGCCACCGCACTTGCGATACGTAGTTAATGATATGCGGCGAAGCAATCCAGGGTTGACGTAGTATCCTGCGATACGTAGTCCGTATGTTACGCTCCCGGCACTGGATTGCTTCGCACCTGTAACCTTGTACGTATCGCGGGCTTACC
>JAISJH010000031.1 GCA_031261635.1 Oscillospiraceae bacterium | reverse complement strand
GTTTTGGACGTGGGAACGTACACCCTCCGCAACCTACGTCCAAACCCCCGTAATTATTCATTATTCATTATTCATTATCAATTGTCCAACCCCTATCCCCTCTGTGGAGGGGTGCCGCCCGCAGGCGGCGGGGTGGTTTCCCGCGCCGTGCGCGACGTATCCCCGCAACCCCCGTCCAAACCCTCGTCTCTGATATCTGATATTTGCTAACTGTTAACTGACTATTTGCTAACTGTTAACTGACCTGCGCCGTCCCGGCGCAGGTCCTTGACATTACCCGCCGATTGTGCTACACTTAGGTTTACATAATACAGCTTTACAGATTGGGGAATTGATGAAAAAACTCTTTGCCTTTGCGCTTGCCTTGTTGATGTTTGCCTCCTGCGTAGCTAATAACCCTCCCACGCAACCGGGCGAGGCTAGTCTCGCCCCTACGGGCGGCGGCGATACGCTTTTGGAGCTTGCCGAGGGCTTTGAATGGGCTGCGCGGCCGCTGTATGGGGCTGGCAAGGATATATCGGCTGCCGCTTATTTTAATGACAAGATTTGGTATATCGCGGGAGGCTCGCTGTTTAGTATCAACCCCGACGGTACGGACAAGCTCGCTGTGCCGGGTTTTGAGACTATCCCGGGGAATTACAGCGCCACGACGCTCGCGGGGGTTGAATACATCGACGAGGAGGCCATAAGCTACCTCGCGGGCGACGCTGACGGCAGGCTCTACTTCGGCGGCAACGGTGATACCGTATACGTCTGCGACAGCGGCGGCGCGAAGCTTGCAGAGCTTACTATTAACAACATTATATACGGCCTGACCTCCGTGCCGGGCGGTACGCCGCTTGTGCTTGCAAACGAGCGGCTCTTAGGCGGCTACAAGCTGACGCTCAATAAAATCGACTTCGACAAAAATTCGGAGGGCGTGGTGGTTTTCGATTTGCCGCCCGATGTTTACGCCTCGGGGATAGTCTCCTACGGCGCGAACTGGCTCGCTTACGACCAGAGTCGAGGGATTTTTCTGATAAACTCGGAAACGTCGCAGGCTAGCGATATCGTGAGCTTCGGCGGCGCACTGCTTGACGCTCAAACGCAAGTGCTGGGAGTGCTTCCCGGCGACAAGCTCCTCTGCCTCGCGGACAGAGCCTTGTGCGTTTTGCAACGCGCCCCGATTGCCGTCAAGAAAACAGAGCTAACTATCGCCGTATGCTACGAAGGAAACTTCGTACCGTCTGAACTGTCAGACGCGGTTTTGCGCTTCAATACGGAAAGCGCGGATTACAAAATTGTAATTCAGTCTTACCGCGATATAACAAAGCTCAACGTTGAGATTATCGCCGGGAACATTCCCGATTTGATGATAACGGAAAATATACCCTTTGAAAGCTTTGCGCGTAAGGATTTATTTGAGGACCTCGCGCCCTATATTGACGCAGACCCGGGGATAACGCTTGTGCCGTCGGTTCGCAAAGCCTTATCCACGGGGGACGCGCTCTATCGCCTGACGCCGAAGGTCAGCGTAATGTCCTTTGCCGGAAGCTCCGAATTTTTAGGAACCGAACCGGGCTGGACTTTTGAGGAAATGCAAGGCTACCTAACCGCCACGCCGGAGGGAGCGACCGTGCTGAACGAGGCAATGCCGCGCGCCGACCTGCTGGCGTTTCTGCTATACCAAAGCATTTACGATTTTGTGGACTGGGACAGCGGTACCGCGCTTTTCGATACGCCCGATTTCAAAAAATTGCTTGAATTAGTAGCTACCGCGCCCAAAAGTGCGGGACAGTACAAAAATGATTCGGAACAAATCAAGTCGGGGACGCAGCTTGCGATGCTGCTAAGTACGGCGACATTCTCCGGCTATGTTTATTCGGACGACGCGCTCGGCGGCACGCTCTCGGTCAAAGGCTACCCCGGGAAGGACAGGAAAACCGGCGTGTTTATGCCTATGCCGTTCACGCTCGCAATGACGCGGGCGTGTACTGAAAAAGCCGCCGCGTGGGAGTTTTTGCGCCTGACGCTCACAACGGATTTTGGACGCGGCAGGGGCTTTCCGGCTATGCAGTCCCGCTACGACGCGGAAGTCGAAAACGCGCTAAACGAGCCGCAGCAGGGCGGCAAGCCAATGACGCAGGCTCAATACGATAAATTCGCCGCCTGGTTCGCTTCAATCGACAGTATCCACGGAATGGACAGCGCTTTGCAAGCGATAATCGAGGACGAGGTAGAAGCCTACTTCGAGGGACAAAAGACAGCCGACGAAGTAACCGCGATAATCCAGTCAAGAGCCGCAATATACATAGCCGAACAAGCGTGAACCCCCCGAGGGGGGTTCAGTTAACAGTTAGCAAATATCAAATATCAGAGACGTTAAGTCAATTGACAATTGACAATTGATAATTGATAATTGACAATGACGGGGGATTTGGACGTTGGTTGCGCCGGGGACGTAGGGGCGAGGCTCGCCTCGCCCGGATTGCGCAACTCACGTCCACCGTCCCGGCGCATTGCGCCGGGACAGGGCAGGGCTTCGCCCCTGCCCTGGGTGCGCCGGGACGGCGCACCGTCATTGCGAAGCACCGGTAAGCCCGCGATACATACAATGTTACAGGTGCGAAGCAATCCAGTGCCGGGGGGAAAACATATGTATGTTACGCTCGCGGCACTGGATTGCCGCGCGCCTATACGCCCTGCGTATCGCAAGTGCGGCGGCGCTCGCAAAGACGGCGCACGGCGCCGGGACGTGGGCGGGACGGGGGACGTGGGCAGGACGGGGGACGTGGGCGGGACGGGGGACGTGGGCAGGACGGGGATACGCCGCGCACGGCGCGGGACACCACCCCGCCGCCTGCGGGCGGCACCCCTCCACAGAGGGGATAAGGACGAAGGTTTTGGACGTGGGAACGTACACCCACCGCAACCTACGTCCAAACCCCCGTAATTATTCATTATTCATTATCAATTATCAATTGTCCAAACCCTATCCCCTCTGTGGAGGGGTGCCGCCCGCAGGCGGCGGGGTGGTTTCCCCGCCGCAGCGGACGCAACCAACGTCAAAACCCCCGATATTATTCATTATTCATTGTCAATTGTCTTAACATCTCTGATATTTGATATTTGATAACTGTTATTTGATTAAAAAATACCACTTGACAAGGTATACAAAAAGTAGTATACTGAACACGTGAAAACTTAGTTTTCTAACCACTCGTGTGATTTAATTCGGAGGTGCATATATGAAACTCTCACAATTGCGAATCGTTCTCGGGGCATTGCTTGCGGTACTGCTTCTCGCGGCCTGTTTACCTAACCAGCCGCCGCCTGACCTTACCACCTACCCGACGTCCAAGGCCGCGACGCAGGTCGTAGTGCCGGAGGGCGGGCGCGACTTAACCGCCGACGCTTACGACAGCGAAATCGTCAAAGAGGAATACGACAAGCTTGTCGAAGGTTCCACCACGCTTGAGGAAGCCGCGACAATTATCGGCGCGGAAGGCCGCGCGATTAAAACGACCAAGACCAAAAACGGCGACGTCATCACCTACGAATGGGTTGGCAGAGGCGATATGAACAAGTCCGTTCAAATCAGCTTCCGCGACGGCGTTTTGCTGAAGCTCGACCCGAACAGCCGCAACGTCAAGGGCAAGATTGCCTAAGAAAAACTACAAATAACGTCGTAGGCGGGCGTTAGCTTGCCCGGACGCTCCAACACAGAGGTCAAACACGTGGAAAAAAAGAAAGCCCCCCCGCAGTCCCGCCAAAACGAGGAAGCGGACTTCGGCGCTACTATAATCAGCATCTCCGACGAGGAGGGCAACGAGTACAACATAGAACACCTCGACACCCTCGAGCATAACGGCCGCGAATATATGTCGTTCTGCGAAGCGGATATCCCCGACGACGAGACCCCCTCAATGTTCGTTTTTGAAGTAGTAGAGGACGAGGAAACAGGCGAGGACCTCTTCGCGACAATAGACGACGAAACCCTACTGGAAGAAATCTACGAACTATTTATGGAAAGGTTATATGACAGTTAACAGATATCAAATATCAAATATCAGTTTCCGCGCACGGCGCGGGGTTTCATTCCTTGACCGCCGCCAAAACCGCCGCCGCGCGGCGTATCTGATATTTGATATTTAATAACTGTAAACTGAATCAACTCCTGCGGTGTTCGTGATGGGTCTTTATTAAACCCACAACGCTGAAAAGGGACGCCGGATAAACTCCCGCCGTGGAATGCAGGCCTCCCGACCCCTCAAAAGGCCGGAAGTTGGAAGCATAGAAGCGTCGGGGAGGCGACCCACCTGCCATTACGTGCAGGTTTGAGCGAGGCTCACACGGCATCGGCGGGAGTTATTACAATTGATAGTGAATAATGAATAATTGCCGCGCACGGCGCGGGACGGTTGGGTTTTGGGCGCTGTTATTCGGGTGGTTGGTTTGCGACATTGTTCGCGCAATTGGTCTGTAACGACATTTATTATTGCACAATGTAGATGTAGGGGCGGGTTTCAAACCCGCCCCCTTGGTTTTGAGCGTTATATTTTTGCGGGGGAGTACGCTGTGGCGTGTAGGGGCGAGGCTCGCCGCGCCCGGATTACGCAACCCCCGTCCAAACCCCTATCCCCTCTGTGGAGGGGTGCCCCCGCAGGGGCGGGGTGGTTTCCCCGCGCCGTGCGCGGCGCAACCCCCGTCCACTACCCCCGCGCGTTGCGCGGGGAGGGCGGGTTTGAAACCCGCCCCTACGTCCCCCGCAGGGCGTATCCCCGTCCAAGCCTTCCAAAGCCCCCCTCTTTAGAGGGGGGAAGCGCCCGCAGGCGCGGGGGGTGTCCCGCGCCGTGCGCGGACGCAACCCACGTCCAAACCCCTATCCCCTCTGTGGAGGGGTGCCCCCGCAGGGGCGGGGTGGTTTCCCCGCGCGGTGCGGGGGAGGGCGGGTTTGAAACCCGCCCCTACATAAATGTCAATTGCGCTCTTAGAGCGTTTGTGGCTTTGCGCTCTATGCGTGATATTTGCACCTGTGATACTTTCAGCACCTTTGAGGCGGCGTCCTGTGTCATTCCACGGTAATAGCGCAGGGCTATTACCGTGCGCTCGCGTTCGGGTAGGCGCTCTATTGCTTGCCTTATCGCTAGGCGTTCGAGTAGGCGTTCCTCCTCGGTGCCGTTTGCGTCTGTTGTTAGAACGTCCTCGAGGGCGCGGGTGTCGCCGTTGCCGTCGTCCGAAGTGTAGGACAGGCTCGCGGGAGCGGCAACGGCGGTCTCGGTAGCGGCGATTTCCTCCGGCGTGAAGCCCGTTTCCTCCGCGAGTTCCGATAGGAGCGGTGCGCGGCCGAGCTTCTGCTCCAGAAAGGCCGTAGCCTTCGCAATCGTGTAGGCGTGTTCCTTATACGTGCGGCTAATTTTCACGGGGCCGTCGTCGCGAATGAAGCGGCGGATTTCGCCCGCAATCTTCGGCACGGCGTAGGTCGAAAACGCCGTCCCAAACTCGCTGTCGAACCCGCGCAGCGCCTTGATAAAGCCTATGCAACCGAGCTGATAGAGGTCGTCCGGGTCAACCCCGCGCCCAAAATAGCGGCGCACAATGCTCCAAATAAGCCCGGCGTTATCGTTGAGAAGTTTTTCCTCGTCGCCACCCATACCTGCCCCGCTCCCGGCGTTTTGGCTCTGCACACTAGCGGACACGGAGCCTACCGCCTATCTTTTTCCGCATTGTGACGGTTGTCCCGCGCCCCGGTTTTGACGTTACGCGCAGATAATCCATAAAGCCCTCCATCATCGAAAAGCCCATTCCCGAGCGGTCCTCACCGCCTGTCGTGAACAGCGGTTCGCGAGCCTTTTCAACGTCGGGTATCCCGACCCCGGTATCGCGCACAACAATTTCAAGCTGAGTATCCGAATTGAAGCGGCAACGTATGTAAATCTTACCGATAGCCTCCGGGTAGGCGTGAACGATGCAGTTAGTGACGGCTTCGCTAACGGCAGTCTTGACGTCCCCGATTTCGTCAAGCGTAGGGTCAAGCTGCGCCGCAAAACAAGCCACGGCGTTACGCGCAAAAGCCTCATTGGCCGACAGCGAGGGGAACTCGAGTTTTATGTAGTTCATAGTTATTCTCCTATGTTCAGTTAACAGTTATCAAATATCAAATATCAGAGACGTGGGTTTGGACGTTGGTTACGGCCTGCGGGCGGCGCACTTCCACGGAGGGGGACAACCCCCGCCGCTGAGGCGGCACCCCCTTCTTCGGAAGGGGGCTTTTTTGGTTTGGACGGGGTTACGTAACGCGTCTCCGTCGTAACCTTCGTCCAATCCTTGCCCCCTTCCACGGAAGGGGGTGCCGCCTCAGCGGCGGGGGTTGTCCTCCGTTAAGGCGGTAGGCAAATATGCGTTGCACATTCCTGTAAAAGCAAGCGCGTTGACCGCGGCTTCAGCAGGCCACAAGCTTTGACGCGCGCATAACCTTTAGCGGCTGACCGCCCAAATTTTCCACCGCGAAGCTTCCCAATAGCTCGTCCATAAGCTTTTTTGTCCGCACAACCAGCGCAATCGCGGAACTGTCGCAGAAGCTCACGGCCGTGAAATCCATTACCAGGCTTCGCGGCAACTCGCGCGTTATGGCGGCGCGAACCTCGCTGTAGACACTGTTCGCGCTGTGGTGGTCGATATCGCCGGCAAGGCTCACGCGCATCGCGCCCGATTCGTATGTTATCATTTATGTTCTCTCCGATTGTTCAGTTAGCAAAGTGCAGATAGCGGTTTATTAGAAGTGTATTGAAACGCTAAAGAGTCAAGAGTCCGTCATTGCGAGCCGCGGAAAGCGCAAGATACGTACCATTGACACCGGCGAAGCAATCCAGTGCCGGGAGCGCAACATACGGTATCTGTGGACTGCGGCACTGGATTGCTTCGCGCCTAGACCCGCTTATAAGTTAAGCTTGCCTGCGCTCGCAATGACGGACTTTTGAGTTTTTCGCGTTTTGACTGCGGCTTCATAGTTAGCAGATAGCAGATGTCAAATATCAAATACAACCTTATTATACCACAACAATAACGCGAAACCTGTAGAAAACGAGCGCCGGGAGAACGTAAATTGTTCCTCCGGCGCATTGGTTAAAATCTGATATTTGATAACTATTAACTAATATTGTTACGCTACCATTGGGAGGTAGTATTCCTCGGGGCGCGTTTTGATTTCCCAGGACTGTACGACTATGCCGACTATCGCGTTTGCCGCAAGCAAGACGTACATTGCGAAGTGTATCCACTGCGCCGCGCCGCCCATATCGTTACACAGCCCGATTATGCGGTTCGCGAAAGTCGCGCCTATGCCGAGCGAGGCGACGATTAGCGGCCAGAACTGCGTTGTAATCCCGCGGCGTTTCCAACACAGGACTATACCGAGTATCCCCGCGAGTACCATAAAGAGCAGCGGCTCGATGTGCCACATCTTGATAAACTTCGGAATGGCCTTTTCAGCGGCGGTATTACCCGCGCCAAGCTTGTCGGTTATAACCTCGCGGTAGGGTATCCTGGAACCGTCCGCGCGGTAGAAAAGGTCGTGATAGCCCGAGGGGTGAAGCGCGTTCTCCTGCCCTGGCTTGGGGTTAGGGTCAACGTATTTATAGTTATCGACGGCGGGAGCGGCGGCCGTATAATCAAGCTCCGCCAGTATCTGCGGATAGCTGTAGCCGAGGAACAGGAAGCCCCAGAGCGATGCCTTATCGCGGTAGTCGTGAAGCTCACGCTTGCCGCCGATGTAGCCCTGCTGCGGATTGCCGTTCCTGTCGGTGTAGTTTACCAGCACAGCGTCGTTTTCAGCGGTCGTGAGGACGTTCGTGATTAAGACCGGGCGGCCTTTAGCGTCCGTCATAGGTACGCCGTCAGCGTCTTTGCGTGGTTCTTTTTCGTTGTAGAAGCGCGTGACGGTGCGGCCGTCCTCAGCGGAGTAACGCAGCGGACCCGCGCTGATGTCAATACCGTACTCACTCGCGTCATAATCAAAATACGGCAAAAACCAGGTTGCGAAAGTGATAAACAGCAAAACGATAGAAATTTTGCGGAAGATAGGCGCGAGGAACAGCGAACGTTCACGGCTCATAGTATGTAACCTCCGAAATCAGTTAACAGTTAACAAATATTAAATATCAAATATTTAGTTTTGCTAACTGTGTACGTCTTACCAAGACAGGATTTGCACAGTCATATGTAGAGTATAACACAAACTTAACAAACTTGCAAGGGGTATTTTGCAATTTTGAAGAAAAATTTTTTGGGAATGTTGATTTGGTGTTGCGGCAACGTAGGGGCGGGTTTCAAACCCGCCCTCCCGCGTCCCGGCGCCGTGCGCCGTCTTTGCGAAGCACCGGTAAACTTACGATACGTACAATGTTACAGGTGCGAAGCAATCCAGTGCCGGGGGGACAACATACGGACTACGTATCGCAGGGTTCTACGTCAACCCTGGATTGCTTCGCCGCATATCATTGGTACGTATCGCAAGTGCGGTGGCGGCTTCGCAAAGACGGTGCGCCGGAGGGCGCACCACGGGCAGGGCAATGCCCTGCCCTGTCCCGGCGCATTGCGCCGGGACGGTGGACGGGGGACGCGTCCGCGCACGGCGCGGGGAACCACCCCGGCGCTTCGCGCCACCCCTCCCAAGAGGGGAATTTACGGGGTACAACCCCCGCCGCCTGCGGGCGGCACCCCCTTCTCCGGAAGGGGGCTTTTTTGGTTGGACGAGGGTTACGAGAGGCGCGTCCCGCGCCGAGCGCGGCGCAACCCTCGCCCAATCCCCTGCCCCCTTCTGTGAAGAGGGTGCCTCCGCAGAGGCGGGGGTTGTACCCTCGCCGTGCGCGGCGTACCAAATTCCCCTCTTGGGAGGGGTGCCGCCCGCAGGCGGCGGAGTGGTTTCCCCGGCGCAGTGCGCCGGAGGGCGGGTTTGAAACCCGCCCCTACGTACCCCCCGCAGGGCGCAACCCTCGTCCAAACCACCGTCTCTGATATTTGATATTTGATAACTGTTAACTACTTTTATTATCAACATTACTGATAAACACCAGCACCTGGGCTACTACCTCGTAGAGTTCCTCGGGTATCTCGTCGCCTATTGTTACTGTTTTTAGTACCTCGGTGATGTTTTTGTCCTCTACTACGGGGACTTTTGAGAGGTTTGCGGTTTCGATAATGCGCTCGGCTATAACGCCCTCGCCGAACGCCGTCAGAACCGGCGCGGAGGACTTGTCGGGGTTAAACTCCAGCGCGGCGGCAAGCCGCTTTTTGTTAGGCGCAGCCATAGTTTCTCACGTGAAAAATTTTCTAACCGCCGAGGCTACCGCCTCGCGCGTTTCAGTACCGGCTATAACGTAGTAAACGTAGTTATCGAAAGACGATACCGACGCGTCGCTCACTTTGTGCTTTTCTTCGGGGAGGTATTCGTCCATCCACGCTTCTTGGCGCTTTTCGCGGTAGGCTTGCAACGCTTCAAACAGTTCCTTTTCTTTGCCCCGCTCCGCTATGAATACTCCGTATTCGTCCTGATTGGTCCCCGTAGGAACCTTGACGAGCGCGGAGGCGCAGACGCCCTCCGGGAAGTCAAACGTGCGGCCGATGTACTCGTCGTCGGCCTTGTACATTACCGAGGTATCGAAATAGAGGTCGACAGCCGCTTCAAGCTGCTCGATAGTTATATCGTGTTCGGGATAGGTAAGCTCGGTATCCTTAGGCGAACAGGCGGCTAAAGCAATCAGAGCCGCCGCGAGTGCGAACAGTATAATCTTTTTCAAATTTATCACTCTCCAAATTCGGGCGGGGCAATCGCGTAGCCCGGCAGCGCGTGGGTTTTGATATAGTCCAGAACTATTGTGAACGTTTCGCCGTTGAGGTGTATACCGTCGCCGTTGTGGTAGGTTTCCGGCAGGAACCCGCCTGTCCCGACTGCGAGTACGCTCGCGGTATCGAGGTAGCGCAGGCCGTATTCAAGCGCGAGGTCGCGAAGCCAGCCGTTCGCGGCGTTTATTTTATCGTTATTGATAGATTTGAGGTACTCATAGCTTGCGGCAACGGGGAAAATCGACTGTATGATTATCCGCGTATCGGGCGATATTTCCATTATGTCCGATACGAGGTCGCCGTATTCAGCCTTGAAATTATCCTCGCCGAGAAATGACACTCCGTTGACCCCGAGGGTTATCATAAGTATCTCGGGCTTTGCGTCCGTCACGGCGTCGCGGATAGAGATTTCCTCGCCTGTGGGGGGATAGACAATGGTCGCGTAGCCTTGGTGGTCGAGCGTGAGCGTCCCGCTGGCGGGCGTCCAGACCTGCTTCGTTTCCTTGCCGCCGGAGAGTTTAGCGTAGTACTTCAGGCCATAGGACGTGCTGTCGCCGAGGAAAATAATGCGGTCAAGGTACCCCTGCCCCGCGCTCGGCGTTTCCCCAAGCACCGGCGTTATTTCAACTGCTTCGGTAGGCTCCGGGCTTTCCGTAGCGGCGGGAGGAGTGACCTCCGGCGTGGCAACAACATTCGAGGTAACTATAGGGCTAAAGACCACAGTAACCTCCCCTCCGTCCGTGCCGGGCGCACAGCCGCAGAGGAATAAAAAACACAGCGCGAAAAAGATACATCTTGTTTTCATTCGTAAGCCTCGTTGTTACAGATAACAGTTATCAAATATCAAATATCAGAGACGTTGGTTTGGACGGGGGTTGCGCCCTGCGTCCCGGCGCCGTGCGCCGTCTTTGCGAGCGCCGCCGCACTTGCGATACGTAGAACATTACAGGCGCGAAGCAATCCAGTGCCGGGAGCGTAACATACGTATTTGCCGGGAGCATAACATACGTATCTGCGGACTGCGGCACTGGATTGCCGCGCCGGTCTCAATGCTACGTATCGCAAGCGTTCCGCGGCTCGCAAAGACGGCGCACTGCGCCGGGACGCGGGTTAGGACGTGGGTTGCGGGGTTGCGGGGGAACCACCCCGCCGCTGCTGCGGCACCCCTCCACAGAGGGGATGAGGACGGGGGTTTGGACGTAAGATGCGTTCTGCGGGAAAATTCGCGCCCGTCGTACCCCCGTCCAAGCCTTCGTCCTCATCCCCTCTGTGGAGGGGTACGCCCGCAGGCGGGGGGTGGTTTCCCGCGCCGTGCGCGTGGCAAGGGGTTCTGCGAGGGCAACGCGTGTGCAACACAGGAACTGGGCTTGCCCCCGCGCAACCAAACGTCCAAACTCCCGTCTCTAATATTTGATATTTGATATTTGATAACTATAATATATCACTTGACATCTGAATTTATAACTTCCGGTGCTTTGTCGAGCAGCTCGGGGTTGTGCAGATAGTGGTTGATGTGCCTGAACGCCTGGGCGTAGTAGTAGCCGTCGCAGATGCGCTCGTCGCAGACTACCGCGTAGTCTATGTAGCGGCGCTCGACTACGTTGCCGTCAAGGTCCGTTTCAGTCTTGCGCGATTTGCGCCCGAACGCGAGGAACACGGGGACGTTGCCGAAGTTATAGAGGTGGTGATAAATCGGACCTATCCCGATAGAGCCTAAATCGGTGATAACGAGCGAGCCGTGGAAAGGGGACGCGTCAATAATGCTCTGCGGCAGTATCGAGAAGTAGTCGAGGAAGCCGAGCAGCCAGATAATGAATTTCAGCATAACGCGCGGGAATTTCATCAGCACTTCGGCGGTGTTCTCTGTGGCGTTGTCGCCGGTGTCTGCCTTGATTTTGGCTATAGCCTCCGACATTTTGACGTAGACCTCGCGGATAGTGTCGTTCGGCTCGAGGAAAACCTTGTAGGACGTTTCCGTACTTTCAGTCGAGAGCTGTTTTTTGACGGTCATAACGATTTCGAGCTTGTTGCGCGCGTAAATCCGCTGCCCGGAGATAAAGCGGTTCAGCGCGGGAAGCTGCATAACCGTGTGGTGGTAAGCGGCGACAAAAACGTGCAGCATACCGAATTGCTTCAGCCCCTCCGCGCGAAGCTTCCGCGCGAAGATTTCAGCCGCTTCGATATTGACGGTATCGCGGTAGAAATTAGAAGCGTCGCCGCGTGTTTTCATCATAAAGGGTGTGAGTCTGTAAAAGGCGGCTAAATTATCGAGCCTGCGACCGTCTTTACGCATTGAGTCCTCCTAAAAATTACAATAACATCGTTTTGTATCATTATAGCAAATCTTTTGTAATTTGTCAAGTACCCGGGAGGCGTTTAGAGGAACAATTTTGTAATTTTTTGGAAAAATCGCTTGCGGAGGGCAGGGGCAGTTAACAGTTATCAAATATCAAATATCAGAGACGGGAGTTTGGACGAGGGTACGCACCCCCCGCCGCTGAGGCGGCTTCCCCCCTCTAAAGAGGGGGGCTTTGGAGGGTAGGACGGAGGTTGCGGGGTTGTCCCCCCGGTTCCCCCGTCCAAACCAAAAAAGCCCCCCTCTTTAGAGGGGGGTGCCGCCCGCAGGCGGCGGGGGGTGCCGCGCATTGCGCGGGGGCAGGGCATTGCCCTGCCCGTCATTGCGAGCCGCGGTACGCTTGCGATACGTACCATTGAGACCGGCGCGGCAATCCAGTGCCGGGAGCATAACATACGTATGTTTCGCCCCCGGCACTGGATTGCTTCGCACCTGTAACATTGTACGTATCGCAAGCTTACCGGTGCTTCGCAAAGACGGCGCACGGCGCCGGGACGTTGGACGGGGGACGCGGAACGGAGGACGGCGGACGGGGGAGGGCGGGTTTGAAACCCGCCCCTACGTACCACCGCAACCCTCGTCCAAACCCATCGTCTCTGATATTTGATATTTGATATCTGTTAACTATTCGCAATCTTGTCCGCGTTTTCTAAAAACACTTTTACAAGCTTCGGGTCGAAGTGGCCGTTTTCGTTGTCTCTTATAATTATTAGCGCGTCCTCGTGGGAGATTTGCGGCTTGTAGGGGCGGAAAGATACCAGCGCGTCGTAGACGTCGGCTATCGCCATAAATCTTGCTTGCAGGGGGATTTCCTCGCCTGTCAGGCCGCCGGGATAGCCGCTGCCGTCCCATTTTTCGTGGTGGCTTCCCGCGAGTATGCGGGCGCAGTCGAGGAACGCGATTGAGTGTTCCGAACCGCCCATTTGTATGCTGTCGATAATGTCAACGCCCAGTTCCGCGTGCTTTTTCATTATCTCAAATTCCTCGGGTGTGAGCCGCCCGGGTTTTAGTAGAATTTCGTCGCGTATCGCTATTTTGCCAACGTCGTGCAAATGCGACGATTGCAGCAGCAGCGCTTTATTCCACGAGGCAATCTCGGCGCGGTAAATCCCCTGCGCCTCCGCGCTTTCGAGGAGTATACTCAGCACCTTGCCGGAGCGTTCGGCGTGGCCACCCGTGAAATTGTCGCGGTATTCCACGAGGTTCGCCATAGTTTTCATTACGGCTTCCTGCAATTCCTGAACGTTCTTGGTTTTTTCCGCAACTATCGACTGTAGGTCGTCGTTATATTTTTGCAAACGGCGGTTTTGTTCGAGAAGCTTTAGGTGAAGCTCTATCCGCTTTAGCAGAAGCGCGGGCGAAAAGGGCTTAGTGATGTAATCCACCGCGCCGAGTTCAAGCCCGGACAGCTCGCTCTGCGAACCGTTTCGCGCCGTAAGAAAGATTACCGGGATATCGGCGGTTTTGGGACTGTCTTTCAGAATACGGATAGTTTCGTAACCGTCCATTTCCGGCATTTCGATGTCAAGGAGAATGAGGTCGGGTACGACACGCTCCAAAAGCTCGAACAGCTTCTCGGCCGAAGGCAAAGTATAAGTACCATACGTATCCGCGAGTATACTTTTGCCTATTTTAAGGGTAGAGATATTGTCGTCCACAATAGCGATTGTACTAGGTTTGTTCATAACCTTATGCTCCTTTTTTGTTCAGTTAACAGTTAGATATTAAATAACAGTTATCAAATATCAAATATCAGAGACGATTGGCTTGGACGTGGGTTGCGGGGGGGGCGTAGGGGCGGGTTTCAAACCCGCCCTTCCGGCGCACGGCGCCGGGGTGGTTTCCCCGCGCCGTGCGCGGGGGCAGGGCTACCCTGCCCGTCTTTGCGAAGCCGCCTCCGCACTTGCGATACGTAGTTAATGAAATGCGGCGAAGCAATCCAGGGTTGACGTAGTATTCTGCGATACGTGGGGACGTAAGACGTATGTTGTCCTCCCGGCACTGGATTGCTTCGCACCTGTAACATAGTACGTATCGCAAGCGTACCGGTGCTTCGCAAAGACGGCGCACTGCGCCGGGACGTTGGCAGGACGGGGGTTACACCGCGCACGGCGCGGGGAAACCACCCCGGCGCTACGCGCCACCCCTCCCAAGAGGGGAATTTTGTCTCTGCGTTTGTGTAAGGGTTCAGCAACCTCACAACCCCCGTCCAAACCCTCGTCCTAATCCCCTCTGTGGAGGGGTGCCGCCCGCAGGCGGCGGGGTGGTTTCCCCCGCAGGACGCAACCAACGTCCAAACTCTCGTCTCTGATATTTGATATTTGATAACTGCTATCTTGTAATGATTTCGTCGATTTTCCTCATAGCCGCGTTGATATCTGACACCAGTAGGCAGGAGCTTATTTCCTGTAGGTTTGCTCTGCTCTTTTCGCTCAGGTTCATATTTTCCAGTTTTGCTAAGAGTTTATCAACCGCGAAAATATCGTCCGCGCTTAGGGCGCGGCGCAGGGCAAGGAGGTCGCCGCTGCCTATTTCCTCCTCGCCGGAGCTTTCAGCTTCCGCGGCCTGTATTATTGCCGCGTCTATCGCGTCTACGAGTTTTTTTAGTTCCTCGAGGTACGTTTTGACTTTCCTGCGAATTTTAACGTAATCGCCGCTCTTAATCGCAAAGCCCAGTTCGCCGGACAATTCGTAGAAAGCGTTCGCGCCGATAAAGCCGGAGGAACCTTTCAGCGCGTGAGCGTCGGCGGCGGTTTGCGACAAATCCGCTCCGGGGGTCAGCGGTGCCTGGCGTATTTTTTCCGCGCGCATATGAGCGTCCTCGGAAAACAGCCGCAGGATTTCTATGAAATTAGTTTCGCTGCCGCCCGCGAGTTCCATTCCGCGTTCTTTGTCAACGCCCTCAATCTCCGGCAAACGCCGCTCGCCGATTGGTTCCGCTACAGCTTCGCCCGCCTTGAAGCGTTTTTCCTTGCTTATCCAGCGTTCGAGTACGGACGAGAGTTCGGAAATCTCTATCGGTTTAGCAAGAAAGTCGCTGAACCCGTTTTGCAGGAACATTTCTTTCATTCCCGATACGGCGTTCGCCGTGAGCGCGATTATAGGGATATCGCGGAAGTAGTCGCCCTCGATAGCGCGGATAATTCGCGTCGCCTCAATACCGTTCATACCGGGCATCATATGGTCCATAAACACGAGGTCGTAGTTATGCCCGCAGATAAGGTCTATAGCCTCCTGCCCGGAGGTACACGCGCTGACGTGCATTTTATACGGCGCAAGCAAGCCCTGCGTGACTTTAATATTAACCGCGAGGTCGTCGACAATCAGAATATGCGCGAGCGGCGCGAGGAAGCGCACGTTCGTATGTGTCCGCAGTTTAACCGTAGCCGTCTGATTGAGCGCGTTAGCGATAGCCAGCGCATAGGGCGGCATAGTAACCGTGTTGATGTTATATTTATGCGTTTCCCCGACGGACAATAGCGCAATCAGAACGGTCTTAAGCCCGAGCGTGTCCGACATACTGATAGCCTGAGTAATCTGACCGCCCGCGAAAAAGGCGAAGTCGTACTCTCCCGTCTGAAGCTCGTCAAAGAACACTCCGGCGTCCTTTGCGTTGACCGCCTTGACCCCGAGGTTTTTGAACGTGTATTCAAGCGACTGCGCTATAAGCGGGTGCTTTTGATAGAACAGAACGTTTTTGTTATCGGCGTTCTCGACAACCGCGAAGGGGGCGGGGTCGCTGTAATCCTGCTCGAGCGTCGCGGTGAACGTCGAACCTATCTGGTATTCGCTGACCGCGCTTACCTGTCCGTTCATCATTCGGCAGAGGCTCTGCGCTATTGACAGACCTAGCCCCGTTCCCACGACTGTGTTACTGCTTGTCTTATCTATGCGGCTGAATTTTTCAAACAGCAATTCCATATCGGCCTTTTTAATTCCGATACCGGTGTCTTTAACTTCAAACATAAAAAGAACCTTGTCGCCGTACAGCAAATCCGCCGATACCGTGAGCGTTATACTGCCCTCCTCGGTGTATTTACAGGCGTTGCTTAGAAGGTTTGTCAGAACCTGGCGCACTCGCACCTCGTCGCCGGACAGTCCGTTGGGGATATTGGCGTCTACGTTGACGATGAAGTCAATGGGTTTTTCCGATATCTGCACTCTGATTAGGTTTACAACGTCGTTTATCAGCGAGGCGAAGAAATATGGCGTGTTGTTGACCTCCAGTTTGCCGGATTCAATCTTTGAGAAATCGAGAATATTATTCACGACGGAGAGGAGGTTTGCGCCCGCGCCTTTTATCTCGCGCATATATTCCTCAACCTCCGGCGAGGTGTTTTCACTGAGGGCAAGCTCGCTCATACCGATTATGGCGTTCATAGGCGTGCGGATTTCGTGGCTCATATTCGCCAGGAAGTCAGACTTAGCGTTATCTGCGGCAACGGCCTTTTCCACGCGCTCCTCCAAGGTGCGAAGCATAGTCTTAAGTGAATCCGCGAGTACGCGGCTCTCACCAACGCCGGAGACGTTAAGCTTGTGATACAGTGTTTCGCGAACCTCGTCGTTTATCTCGTAATCTCCGGCGGAAATAAGCCTTGACGCTTCAATAAGCTGCTCAATAGGCGTAACTATCCCAAGTGCCATAAAGTTTACAACAATCAGCGCGACAGCGTAGGAAAACAGCGTAACGACTAAAACCGTTATCAGCAGCGATACGGAGCCCTCCTCCATCTCGCTTTTTTCAAATATAACCGCGAGCCTCCAGCCGGTTGAGCGCATAGAGTGTACAACTATATGAAGCTTATGACCGTCGTCGCCAAAGTCGTCGAATTTATTGAGGTCGGTGACGGCGATACGCTTCAATAGCTCGGGATAATCCTTCGGGTCTCTTTCCGGCATCGAGGGGGTTCGTCCGTTAGCGAAAATATTGCCGTACTTGTCATAAACAACGAGATGACCCGTTTCAAGAATGTGCCGCGCGTTGAGATTATTTACAAGTTTTCCCAAATCATACTCAACGCCAATCTGCCCGAGCGGTTCGCCCCGCGAATCGAAAGTTTTAATAACCACCGCGCAGGAGATTTTCCCGGCAACTGACATATACGGCGAGGAAATTGTGATACTGTCACTATTCGCGGCGGCCTCAATATACCAGGGGCGCAAACGCGGGTCAAAGCCCGCCGGAAGCGTGACTAGCTCCGGCGCGACAACAAACTGCCCGTCGTCATTCGCCATAAATACCCGCGTGTAGTTATCGTTAGAGCGGGCAATACGAACAAGCTCCTCGTATATTTCACGCTGGTCAGGCGAAAATGCGGAAAGCTGCAAGGCGGTTTCGCTCTCAGTTTGCGTATAATCCGACAATTTGCCGCGCGAACTCCGGACAAACGTCAGGTCCGCGAGATAGCGGACATTAGTCTTGCCCGATTCAAGATAGGTCTGAACGTATTCGTCAACGTGTTCAAGCTGACTGACAGCGAGATTGTCAAAAGACACCTCGTCAGACTGCGCCGCGCGGTTAAACACAACAAAGGCTATAGCTCCGCAAGCCAAAGCCAGACAAACAGAAAAAGTAATAATAAGCCGCCATCGGATAGACATAATTAAAGCGCGCTCCAATGTTTTATACGAATTTTAGCCGAGTCCACTATGATTATAGCACATTTGGTTATATTTTGTCAAGGATAATTTCAAATAACAGTTATCAAATATCAAATATCAGAGACGAGAGTTAGGACGGGGGTTGCGTCCTGCGGGAGGCACCCCCCGCCGCTGAGGCGGCACCCCCCTCTACAGAGGGGGGCATTGAAGGGCAGGACGGGGGTTGCGCCCTGCGGGGGGGAACCACCCCGCCGCCTGCGGGCGGCACCCCTCCACAGAGGGGATAGGGGTTTGGACGAGAGTTGCGGGGGATTCGCGTCCACGCAACCCACGTCCAACCCACGTCCAACCCACGTCCTTATCCCCTCTGTGGAGGGGTGCCGCCCGCAGGCGGCGGGGTGGTTTCCCGGCGCCGTGCGCGGGCGTAACCCCGTCCACCGTCCTGGCGCAGTGCGCCGGGACAGGGCAGGGCGTCGCCCTGCCCGTCTTTGCGAGCGCCGCCGCACTTGCGATACGTAGGGCGTATAGGCGCGAAGCAATCCAGTGCCGGGAGGATAACATACGTATGTTTCTCCCCCGGCACTGGATTGCTTCGCACCTGTAACACCCTACGTATCGCGGGCTTACCGGTGCTTCGCAATGACGGGGCGGGCTTCGCCCTGCCCCTATAAGGATTGTGCGTTTTTTTATAATTGCGAAACCAAAGGGCGGGTTTGAAACCCGCCCCTACGGTTATATTGTACGTCCCCCGCAACCCCCGTCCAAGCCCCCGTCTCTGATATTTGATATTTGATAACTGTTAACTGCATTATCCGTGCGAGAATGTTTCCATTGCGCGGCCGCTGTATAGTTCGCTTGCGAAGTCGCTTGTTCCCGGTACTCCTACGGCGTCGGCGCGGCAGTGCTGGCAGTGGCGGAAGGGGGTTAGGTATTTTCCCGCCTGTACGCGGGCAAGGTCTAGCTGTTCGCAGGTTGGGGCGGGGATATGCGACAGCTCGTGCTGCGGGATTAGGGCTATTATGTTGAGCTTTGCGGCTCCCGCTTCGGCTACGGCCTTGGCTATAGCGTCTATGTGGGTATCGTTAACGCCGGGGATTAGCACGGTGTTGACTTTCACGGTTATGCCGAGGCCGGAGGCGGCTTTTATCCCCGCAAGTTGGTTCGCTATAAGGATTTTCATAGCGTCAAGGCCGCGCAGAAGCTCGCCTTTATATATGATGTGCGATACTATTTTGTCAGCAATAACGGGGTCAACGGCGTTAACTGTAACGGTCAGGGCTTCGACCCCGGCTTCGCGCAGGTTTTGCACGTTATCCGGCAGGGCTAGCCCGTTTGTGCTGAGGCATTTTATAAGCTCCGGGTGCTTTTCCTCCAGCAGACGAAACGCTTCAAGCGCGTGGGGGGAGGCGAGCGAATCGCCCGGCCCCGCTATCCCTACGACAGTTATCTCCGGGCAAAGCTCGAGCGCCTTGTCAACAGTCGCGGCGACGTTATCAAGCGGCAGAATACCGTTCGCGACGCCGGGGCGGTTTTCATCGACGTTCTGACTGCGGATACAAAAGCGGCACTGGATATTGCAGGCCTGCGAAACGGGGAGGTGAACGCGCCCCTTAGTCCCCGGCTTGCCCTCGGCAAAGCAGGGGTGGTCTTTAGACAGGTCGCGCTTTTGAGCCGCTTTTGGCTTTGGGACAAAGGCGCGTTTAGGCTTTTGCAGGTATGTAAGGTACTTGGGTAACAGTTCGTCAATCAGGCCGCTGATTTCCATAACGGCGATGTGCCGACGTTCAAGCTGTCCGCGCCCGTAGTCGCCTATTTTGCTAACGAACAGCGCTTCGCAATCGGCGATAACATCAATGCTCTCGTCAAAGCGCGAGTGGTCGTGCTGCCCGCCCGCGCAAGCCGCCGGATTAGCGCGGCGCTCGGTAAACTCCCAGTGTTTTCCCTCCGCTTCAACTATAGCAAATTCAGGAGTATGCCCAAAATGCTGATTGACAACCAGGCCGTCCGTAGTAGCAATTGCAATTTTCATATAAAAACCTCTAAAGCCCCCGTCCCGCGCCGAGCGCGGCATCTGATATTTGATATTTAATAACTGTTAACTGAACTAAATGTCGTATTCGTCGGTCAGTTCCATCATACCGTAGTCAAGCAGGAGTTTTTCGAGGTCGTCCTGCGAAATCGGTGTCGGGATAACGAATTTATCGTTATTCTGCAAGGCCTGTGCAAGGCTCCTGTATTCCGCGGCCTGTGAGCTGTCGGGGCGGTATTCTATAACTGTTTTGCGGCGTATTTCAGCGTGCTGAACTATGTTATGGCGCGGGACGTAGTACAGCAAATGCGTTCCTAAAGCCGCTGAAAACGCCCGCAGTAGGTCAAGCTCGTGGTCGACGTTTCGGCTGTTGCAGATAATACCGCCGAGGCGCACTTCGCCCTTGTTCGCGTATTTCGCTATGCCCTTCGCGATATTGTTCGCCGCGTAAAGCGCCATCATCTCGCCGGAAGCGACTATGTAAATCTCCTTAGCCTTGCCCTCGCGTATCGGCATTGCGAAGCCTCCGCAAACCACGTCGCCGAGTACGTCGTAAAAGACGTAGTTGAGGTCCTCGGTATACGCGCCGAGGTTTTCGAGCATATCAATAGAGGTGATAATCCCGCGTCCGGCGCAGCCCACGCCCGGTTCGGGGCCGCCGGACTCCACACAGCGTATGCCCTTGAAGCCGGTTTTGACGAGGTTATCGAGCGTGACGTTCTGCTTGTTGTCGCGAACGGTATCAAGCACGGTTTTCTGGTGCAAACCATTAAGCAAAAGACGCGTAGAGTCGGCCTTAGGGTCGCAGCCGACAACCATAATGTTATTGTTAAGCTCCGCAAGCCCCGCGGTGAGATTTTGAGTAGTGGTGGATTTTCCGATACCGCCCTTGCCATAGATAGCGATTTGTCTGATAGCCATTTGAAAGATACTCCTATATAGTTTGTATGTTTTGTCAAGGATTTAATTATACCACAGCTTGGCGCAATTGTCAATAGGGAATGTTCAGTTAACAGTTATCAAATATCAAATATCAGAGACGGGGGTTTGGACGGGGGGCGCGGGGGCGGGGCTTGCCCCTGCCCCGTCATTGCGAGCGCCGCCGCACTTGCGATACGTAGGACGTTTAGGCGCGCGGCAATCCAGTGCCGGGAGCGTAACATACGTATGTTGTCCCCCCGGCACTGGATTGCTTCGCACCTGTAACATTGTACGTATCGCGGGCTTACCGGTGCTTCGCAAAGACGGCGCACTGCGCCGGGACGGGGGACGGACGGGGGTTTGGACGCAATCAACGTCCAAACCCCCGTCTCTGATATTTGATATTTGCTAACTGTTAACTGTCAAAGTATGCGTCTCGCTCCGTACCAGTGCTGCTCGTAGTATTGGTCGGAGAGGTTATTTAGTTTAACCTTTTTCGCCGCGCTGGAGGAGTGGATAAACACGCCGTCGCCGAGGTACATTCCCACGTGGGCTATTCCCTTGGTTTCAGCAGAGGAGAAGAATACGAAGTCGCCCGGCATTAGCTCTGTTTTGGCGACTTTTTCGCCGTATTTGTATTGTCCTGTAGCGCCGTGCGGGAGGTCTACTCCGACGCTCTTAGCGAGGTAATATGTAAAGCCCGAGCAGTCGAAACCCTTTGTACTCGCTCCCGCGTAGACGTATTTTGTCCCCAGGAGCGACATTGCGAGTTCCTCAACGCCGGCTATGTTCGTGTTAGAGGAATATTTAACGGCGGTCGCGCTGTTTGTGTAGCTCGCGGTAAGCTCTTTTACAACCGTGGTGGTCTTTGCCGAGGTGGTTTCAGCGGCCTTAGCGGCGGCGGTTTTGAGGATACGCACGTAGTCGGAGTGTACATAGCCCTCTTTACCGTTGTATTTTACGCTGTACCATTCAGCCCAGGTTCCCGTGACTTCAAACTGCGTCCCGAGTTTTAGCAGGGAGATACGCTCGCTGTCGGTCGAATGACCCGCGCGGAAGGATACGTCCTCCGCCTCAAGCTCCCCCGTCCCGACCGCGAAGGTTACGGAATCAAGCGGAGTAATATATTTCGCGAGTACAAAGCCGCGCGTCCCGCCGGAGATTATGACTTCGTACCAGCTGTCGTTAGCCCATTTGACGATTACGACGTTATCGCCCTTTTTAAGGGAGGTAAGCACCGCGCTGTCGGTGTTAGCCCCGGCTCTGACGTTTACGTCGGTGGATTTGACCACTCCGCCCGCTTCGTTAGCCGCGTTAGCGGAGAGCGAAACGAAAGCCAACAGAAACAAAACGGTTACAATAATAGCAGTGAAATGACAAGCGCTTGTCCGATTGTTGCTACGCGCAAAATCGCTGATTTCAACAGGTGTTTTTTGCATATTTCCCCCCAAGAATTATCCGCCGGTACGGTCGCAAAAGGGGGGCGCGTGTCACGCTTTCTTACCGTCGGGCTTCCCTGCCGTTGCCGCCGGTATATCGCGCTCTAACGCTCTGTCGAGCCAGACTGCCGCAACGTCCATCGCGGCGCACAGTCCGTCTTTTTCCGCCTTTTTGAGCCGCCTGTCGCGGGGTTTGACTTCGATGTCAGACGTATAGAGGTTAACGAGAACTTTTTTTGAAACCTCCAGGCCTTTCACCATTTCCGTATCCCGAGCCTGTAACACAACGTAGTGGGTTTCCCCTGGGTTGCCGTAGATAAGGTTTTTGCCGTTGCGTCTAAGCGGGAGACCTTTATAAACCAACGGGTTGGCAAGAGTGATATCGGGCATAATGCCCTCCTTCCCATCCGGTGTAACCGAATTGTAACACATTTGAATTGATTTGTCAAGTGTTTTTTACTAATTGATGAAACTTTTTTTACTTTTGGCAGATTTTACAATTGTAGGGGACGATGCCCACATCGTCCCGCCCCGTAGAATGTAAGATTGATAAACCCTCGGGACGATGTGGGCATCGTCCCCTACACGGATTCTACGGGTTTAACAAACGTTGTTTGATATTTGATAACTGTTATTTGTCATCTGTTCCCTGTGCGTTGTCTTTCCCGCCCTCCAGGTAGTAGAACATCAGTTCGCGGAGCATTTCGTCGCGGTCTACTTTTGTAATCAGCGTCCGCGCGTTGCCGTAGCCCGTTATATAGGTCGGGTCCTCGGAAATGATGTAACCTATCAGCTGGTTGATAGGGTCGTAACCCTTCTGCTTCAGCGCGGAATAGACGGACTCGAGTATAGCCCGAATCTCGTTCTGCTTGTCAAGCGTAGTAAACTTCTTAGTGCCGAATTGCTCGTCCATTGTTGTCAACTCCTTTTCGCTGTCGTGATGTGTGGTGTTGTGGCGGTTTGTGGGTGTAACTTTTGGAACTCCCCCCGCCTGCGGGTTGCACCTGCCCTGTAGGGGGCGATGCCCACATCGCCCCGAGAGTTGCACAAATTCACGTTTTACGCAGAATTGCAAAACCCGGTGGGACGATGTGGGCATCGTCCCCTACAGGGCGGGGGGTGCCGCCTATTGCCGCAACTGCGCGTTGCACGCTTCACCGCATTTTCGCTGTCGTGATGTGTGGTGTTGTGGCGGTTAATGTTGTAACTCTTGTTAATGTTGTAACTCTTGCACCTCCGCACCCCCGCCGCCTGCGGGTTGCACCCGCCTTGTAGGGGGCGATGCCCACATCGCCCCGAGAGTTGCACAAATGCACGTTTTACGCAGAATTGTAAAACCCGATGGGACGATGTGGGCATCGTCCCCTACAGGGCGGGGGGGGCGCCTATTGCCGCAACTGCGCGTTGCACGCTTCACCGCATTTTGCCAGTATCGCGTTTGTCAGCGGTACGATATCCTCGTCGGTCAGGTTTTTTTCGCCGGAGCGGAACGCGAGGCTGAACGCCATTGACTTTTTGCCTTTTGCTAATTGTGCGCCGGTGTATACGTCGAACAGTTCCGCGCGTGAGAGTAACTTGCCGCCCGCGCTTGTGATTGCCGCGAGCATTGCCCCCGCCGTAACGTCCGCGTCAACCGTGAACGCCAAATCGAGCAGCAGTTCCGGGAAACGCGCCTCCTCTTTATAGACTGCTTCGGGAAGCCTCGCGGCAAAGAGCGCGTCAACGTTTATTTCAGCGGCAACGGTTTTTTCAGAAAGCGCGGGGTGAATTTCGCCCGCAATACCGTAGTCGCCGACCAAAGCGCAGCGCCCCGGGTGGAAAGTCGCGTTGCCGCCCTCGGCGATAAACTCGGGTACAGGGACGTTCAAAGCCGTAAGAATGTTAACAAGGTCGTTTTTGAGGCTATAGAACCCGCTGTCCAAAGCGGCGAGTACAAGCGTCTTTTGTTCAAGCGGAAGCGTTTCGCCGTCCTGCGGGAGGTAGACGCGGGCAAGCTCATAGAGCTTGACGTCCTTATTCCGCGCGTCGCGGTTAGTATTGAGAACGCGAAGCATACCGGGGAGCATAGAGGTTCGCATAAAGGTTTTATCCGTCCCGAGCGGGTTAATAACTGAAACGCCGCCGCTCTCCGGAACAAGGCTGTAGGTTAAGGCCTCGCTGTAACCCGCCGCCCGCGCTAAGGCGTTTAGTTTGCGCTCAAAACGCTGGCGCTCTGTAAGCCCGCGCGACTGAACGTCTCCGGCAATCGCGGCTTCGGGAATATTGTTATAACCATAGAACCGCGCCGCTTCCTCGGCTAAATCCGTCCAGTGTTCTATATCCTGCCGCCACGACGGAGCGGTTACGCTGTTGCCCTCGACTGTAAAACCGAGTTTCCGAAGCGTGTCAAATATAAACGCAGTAGGTATGTCCGCGCCGATAAAAGCGTTCACCTTTGCGGGGTCAAGCGTAATAGCTTTGCGCACCTGCTTGCCTTCGGGAGTTAAAATGTCCGCGATACCGTTCACGACTTCGCCGCAACCGAGAAGTTCTATAAGCTCACAGGCCCTGTCAAGGGCGGGGATAGTGTTCAGCACGTCAAGCCCCTTTTCAAAGCGTGAGCTTGCGTCCGTCCTCATTCCGAGCGCGGTAGCGGTCTTGCGTATGCTAACGCCGTTGAAAGTCGCGGATTCAAGCACTATGCTCTGCGTTTCGCTTGAAATCTCGGAGTTTTCGCCGCCCATAACACCTGCGAGGCCGATAGGCCCGAGCGCGTCCGTGATTAAGAGCATATCAGGGTTCAACGCGCGTTTGGCGCCGTCTAAGGTAGTTAAAAATTCGCCGTCTTTAGCGCGGCGCACGTTTATTGTACCCCCGTTTACCGAGGCGTAGTCAAAGGCGTGCATAGGCTGACCGTATTCGAGCATTACGTAGTTTGTAATGTCAACGATGTTGTTAGTCGGGCGCACTCCCGAGGCTCGCAAACGCCTCCGAAGCCAGCGCGGGGACGCTTCGACCTTTATGTTCCGCACAACACGCGCAGAATACCGCGAACACAATTCGGGGTTTTCGATTGTGATTTTTAGGAACTCTGCAATATCGCCGCCGGAGCCTTTCACAACAGGCTCGGGGAACTTGAAATCCGCGTTAAAGGTAGCGGCAACCTCACGCGCCAAGCCGCGCACGGACAGGCAATCCGGGCGGTTATTCGTTATCTCAAACTCGACAACGCTGTCGTCGTAGCCGAGCAGAGCCGTTACGTCCGCGCCGACTACCGCGTCCGGCTCGTCGATGATGAAAATGCCGTCAGTTATGGCGTAGGGGAAATCGCGCGTGTCGAGTTCAAGCTCCTCTAAACCGCAGAGCATACCCTCGCTCTTAACGCCGCGAATTTTGCCCTTTGTAATTTTGGTTCCGTCCGGCAAAACCGCGTTATGCTTCGCGACGGGGACAATATCCCCGGCCTTGACATTCTGCGCCCCGGTAACGATAGTGAGCGGAGCGTCCGCGCCAATGTCAACGGTACAGACCCAAAGGTGGTCGGAATCAGCGTGACGCTCAATAGAGCTAACGCGCCCGACGACAATATTTTTCACCTTAGAGCGCAAATTGTCAGTAACCTCAACCTTAGAGCCGGAAAGCGTAACAGCCTCGGCAAAATCCCGGTCACCAACCCCGGGGATTGCAACGTATTCGTGTAACCACTCGCGTGATAGTTTCATTGTGTGTTCTCTCCGTGTGTGTTTAGTGTGGTCAAAAGTCTGTAGATTTCCTCAATGTCATCACTGTTCAACGTCCCGATTTTATAGGAAAACGAATCCTGCGGCAAGTCGATTATTTTTGATATTCGCGCCGTTGTGGGTCTATGTAACCCGCTTTCCCGCCAATAACGCAGTGCGTATTCACCAAGCCGGGGCGTATGCGTGGTTAGCATCATCATTTGCACGACTTGAACACTATCATCGCTATCTTCCAATATAATAACCGGACGAATTTTATGACCGTCGCTGTTTTCAAAGGGAACATCGGCTACCCAAATATCCCAGGCGTTTTTATTTTCTGCCATACTGACTCTCCCAATAGGCGTCCTCCTCGGGGTCGTCACATTCGGCAAGGAAATCCGCCGCGTTCCCGTGCGGTAATTTAGCTAATAACGCAGCCATTTCTTCTTTAGTCGGAATACCGGAATTGCTTACTGTAAACGTTGCTTTGCGCTCAATAGTCTCAACCATAACAAAAACCCCCGTCCCGCGCGGCGCGCGTATCTGATATTTGATATTTGATAACTGTTATTTGCCTATTTGCCGTCAGAATTGTTTCAAAAACCTTGCGTCGTTCTCGTACAATAGCCGCATATCCGTTATCCCGAAGCGGCGCATTGCGAGGCGCTCAATCCCTATGCCGAAGGCGAAACCGCTGTAGACCCCGGGGTCTATTCCGCAGCCGGACAGCACCTTCGGGTGAACCATTCCCGCGCCGAGAAGCTCTATCCAGCCCTCGTCCTTGCACAGGCGGCAGCCCTTGCCTCCGCACTCGAAGCATTGTATATCAAGCTCGCAGGACGGCTCGGTATAGGGGAAATGGTGCGGCCGCAGACGCGTCTGAACGTCCCTGCCGTACAGACCGCGCATTAAGCTGTTCAGCGTCCATTTGAGGTTGCCCATTGTTATGCCCTTGTCTATTACTAAGCCCTCAATCTGGTGGAAAATCGGGCTGTGCGTAGCGTCCACCTCGTCCTTGCGGTATACGCGCCCGGGTGAGATTATCCGTATCGGCGGTTTCAAATTTTCCATAGTTCTGATTTGCACGGAGGACGTCTGCGTTCGCAGGCAGATAGTCTCCTCCTCGTCGCAGTAGAAAGTATCCTGCCTGTCGCGCGCCGGGTGGCCTTTGGGAGTGTTCAGCTTGTCGAAGCAGTATTCGGAAAGTTCGACTTCCGGCCCCTCCGCGACGGTAAAACCGAGCGTCAAAAACAGGTCTACAGCCTCGTCGTGAACGATTGTCAAGGGGTGCGTATGCCCGAAGTGAGCGGGCTTCGCGGGGATTGTAACGTCGATAGCCTCGGCTTTCAAACGCTCCTCAAAGGCCGCGGAACCGAGCTTCGCGTTCGCGACCTCCAGTTCGTGTTCGATAGTTTCGCGCAGGGAATTGACAAACGCGCCGAATTTAGGGCGCTCCTCGGCGGGAAGCTGTCCCATAGTTTTCAAAATAGAAGTGATGACGCCCTTTTTGCCAAGATGCCGCACGCGGATATCCGCAAGCGAGGGCAAATCACGCGCTTCAAGCGCGGCGACAATAGCGTCCAGCGCGGCAGCGCGGATTTCAGCAATCTGTTCAAGTAAGTTATTATCCATTGTTTCCGCTCCAGTATAAAATATAGTTGCTAACAATAAATTATATCACACTTGATTGGTGTTTGTCAACCGCTATTTCAGATATCAGATAACAGTTATCAAATATCAGAGACGTTGGGTTGGACGTGGGTTGCGGGGATACGTCGCGCACGGCGCGGGAAACCACCCCGCCGCCTGCGGGCGGCACCCCTCCACAGAGGGGATGAGGACGTTGGGTTTGGACGTGGGTTGCAGAGGGAACGTAGGGGCGGGTTTCAAACCCGCCCTCCCCGCGCATTGCGCGGGGGCAGGGCTTGCCCTGCCCGTGGTGCGCCGCCCCGGCGCACCGTCTTTGCGAAGCCGCCGCCGCACTTGCGATACGTAGTTAATGATATGCGGCGAAGCAATCCAGGGTTGACGTAGTACCCTGCGATACGTAGGGACGTAGGCTGTATGTTGTCCTCCCGGCACTGGATTGCTTCGCACCTGTAACGTTCTACGTATCGCAGGCTTACCGGCGCTTCGCAAAGACGGCGCACGGCGCCGGGACGGTGAAGGGGGCGGGTTTGAAACCCGCCCCTACGTATTCGCGCGTAACCAACGTCCAAATCCACGTCTGCAACCAAACGTCCAAACTCACGTCTCTGATATTTGATATTTGCTAACTGTTAACTAGATAGAAGTCCAGCCTCCGTCTACTGATAACAGTTGGCCTGTAGTAAAACTTGACGCGTCGGAGGCGAAGTATAGCAGCGCGCCGTCTAGTTCGCCGCTTTTGCCTAAGCGTCCCATTGGGCAGTATAGTTTTAGCGCCTGGTTGAAGCTGTCCGTGCCGATTACTCCCGCCGTCATTTCCGATTCAAAGTAGGAGGGGCCAATCGCGTTGACGGTTATATTGTGCTTCGCCCATTCGTTCGCTAGGTCTTTCGTGAGCATACGCACGCCGCCTTTTGCCGCCGCGTAGCCGGAGATTGGCAGTCCGGGCATTGCGACGTTTGAGTGGATAGAGCCGATGTTGATGATTTTACCGTATTTCTGCTCAATCATAACTTTGCCGACTTCGCGCGAAACGAAATAGACGCTGTTGAGGTTAGTATTGATAACGCGGAACCAGTCGTCGTCCGACTGCGACTCGGCGGGAGCCGCCGCGGCGGTTCCGGCGTTGTTGACAAGGATATCTATGCGTCCGAAGGCCGTTTTCACCTCGGCGATAGCGGAAGCAATGTTGGCGTTGTCGAGTACGTCGCATTTGACAGCGATAGCGCGTACTCCGAGAGCCTCGAGTTCGGCTTTTACCGCGTCGAGCTTGTCCGTTCTGCGGGCGAGCAGGGCAACATTCGCGCCCTCACGAGCGAGCGCCGTAGCGAATTGCACCCCGAGCCCCGACGAAGCGCCCGTGACTACGGCGTACTTGTTTCTGATGTCGAATAGCATTGTGTGTTCCTCCATTAGTGTTAACGTGGTAGTATCTTACCATATATGTTGAGATTTGTCAACGGCGGTTTTTTGACGAGGCTTGTCGATTGTGGACGAAATATTATAGTTAACAGTTATTATAGTTAACAGTTATCAAATATCAAATATCAGAGACGATGTAACAGTTAACAGTTAGCAAATATCAGATATCAGAGACGAGGGTTAGGACGTGGGTTGCGGCACCTCCCGCCGCTGAGGCGGCACCCCCCTCTAAAGAGGGGGGGCTTTGGAGGGAAGGACGGAGGTTGTGGGGTACGCCCTGCGGGGGAACCACCCCGCCGCCTACGGGCGGCACCCCTCCCAAGAGGGGAATAGGCTTGGACGAGGGTCGCGTCCCGCGCCGTGCGCGGCGCGTCCATTCCCCTCTTGGGAGGGGTGGCGCGAAGCGCCGGGGTGGTTCCCCGCGCACTGCGCGGACGCAACCCCCGTCCACCGTCCCGGCGCATTGCGCCGGGACAGGGCAGGGCAAAGCCCTGCCCGTCTTTGCGAAGCCGCCGCCGCACTTGCGATACGTAGTTAATGATATGCGGCGAAGCAATCCAGGGTTGACGTAGTACCTTGCGATACGTCCGTATGTTGTCCCCCCGGCACTGGATTGCTTCGCGCCTATACTCTCTACGTATCGCAAGTGCGGCGGCGCTCGCAAAGACGGCGCACGGCGCCGGGACGTGGATAGGACGTGGGTACCCCGCGCAGTGTGCGGACGTAACCCTCGTCCCTCCCTCCAAAGCCCCCCTCTTTAGAGGGGGGTGCGCCCGCAGGCGCGGGGGGTGCCTCCCGCAGGACGCAACCCTCGTCCAAACCTTACGTCTCTGATATTTGATATTTGATAACTGTTAACTGTTACATCGTCTCTGATATTTGATATCTGATAACTAACAATAAATGTTGTGAATTTTGCGGAGAATTTTGCTTGACAGCGGGCTTTGATTGTGGTATAATATACTTTAATGTGCCGAATTGTATAATTTGCGTATAGTGTCGGCATAAATATAGATTAGGGGGACTCGTAACCAATGTTTGACGCCATTATTGTCGGCGTTGTTGCAATCGTTTTACTTATCGCGGAATTTTTCCTGCTTTCAAAAAGCATTACTAAGAAAGTTACGGAACGGCTTACGAACGACCAGTCACAGGCCGGGGTAAGCGCGGAGCAGATACTTAAACGCGCCAACGATGAAGCAACCCGTATCGAAAAAGAAGCAAAATCCAAAGCCGAAGCCGCCAAACGCGACATCTTGCAGGAAGCCAAAGAGGAACGGCTTCGCAACCAGGAACAGCTCCTGAAAGACAAAAACGAACACGAACGCGAGGAAAAGGAACGCAGAGCGGAACTCACGAAATCCGAACACCGCTTACAGCAAAAGGAAGAATCTCTCGACAAAAAGACCGACGCGCTTGAGAAAAAAGGCGAGTCGCTCGATAAGAAACTCGCGGACGCGGACGCGCTGAACGTAAAGGCCGCGGCGGTTCTTAAATCGCACAACGAAAAGCTCCAGGAAATAGCGCAGCTTTCCGCCGAACAGGCTAAGGAACTGCTGCTTGAAAAGCTGCAATCGGAAGTTACTCACGAAGCCGCCGTTAAAATCAGAGAGGCCGAGGTGAAAATCAAGGAGGAAGCCGAGGCCAACGCGCGGGAGTACATTACGCAGGCCATACAGCGCGTCGCGTCGGAGCATATCGCGGAGGTTACGGTTTCAACGGTTCCGCTGCCCGGCGACGAGATGAAAGGGCGCATTATCGGGCGCGAGGGGCGCAATATTCGGACGCTTGAAAACCTTACAGGAGTTGACCTCGTTATTGACGATACCCCCGAGGCTATAACGCTCAGTTCCTACGACCCCTACAAGCGGGAGGTTGCCCGCCTGACGCTTGAACGACTTGTGCTTGACGGACGTATCCAGCCGGCGCGTATTGAGGAGGCTGTAGAGCGCGCGAGGAAAGATGTTGACGCTTCGATTAAAACGGAGGGTGAGCGTGCGCTTTTTGAAACTGGTATACACAGTCTGCACCCGGAGCTTGTAAAGCTTCTGGGGCGTTTGCATTACAGGACGAGTTACGGGCAGAACGTGCTTGCCCACAGTATTGAGGTTGCCCAGATAACCGGGCAGCTCTGCCAGATGTTAGGTTCGGACGCGGCTTTAGGCCGTCGTGCCGGGCTTTTGCACGATATCGGCAAGTCTATCGACCACGAAACCGACGGTACGCATATCTCAATCGGCGTTGACCTAGCGCGGAAATATCACGAACACGCGGAGGTTATCCACGGCATAGAATCGCACCACGGCGACGTTGCGGCGCGGACGGTTATAGCCTGCCTTGTACAGGCCGCCGACGCGATAAGCGCGTCGCGCCCGGGAGCGAGGCGCGAAAACCTTGAAAACTACGTCAAGCGGCTTGAAAAACTCGAGGAGATTACTCACAGCTTCCCGGGCGTTCAGTCGGCGTTTGTTATACAGGCCGGGCGCGAAGTGCGCGTTATGGTGAACCCCGAGGACGTGAGCGAGGACGCTATGATACTGCTAGCGCGAGAGATTGCCTACAAGATAGAGCAGAACCTAGAGTACCCGGGACAGATAAAGGTAAACCTAATGCGCGAAACCCGCGCGGTAGAGTACGCGAAATAGGGTTTGTAAGGGGTGACGTAGGGGCGGGTTTCAAACCCGCCCTGCCCGTCATTGCGAAGCCGCCTCCGCACTTGCGATACGTACCCATTAAATGCGGCGAAGCAATCCACGGTTGACGTAGGCACCTGCGATACGTGGGGACGTAGGGCGTATGTTGTCCCCCCGGCACTGGATTGCTTCGCACCTGTAACGCCCTACGTATCGCGGGCTTACCGGTGCTTCGCAATGACGGGCGGGCTTCGCCCTTGCCCCCGCCCCTACGTACCCCGCAACCCACGTCCAAACCCTCGTCTCTGATATTTGATATTTGCTAACTGTTATCTGAACTATCGTCTCTGATATCTGATATTTGCTAACTGTTATCTGAACTATCGTCTCTGATATCTGATATTTGCTAACTGTTATCTGATTTATATGGAGTGTTAAGTTATGAAGCGTTCTGAAATCAATAGTATCCTGCGGGGGGCGGAAGCCTTTATCGCGTCTGCCGGTTTCAATTTGCCCGCCTGGGCGCGGTTTAGCCCGGAGCGCTGGAGGACTGAGCTTGCCTCCGGCGATTATGACGAGGTTCGGGCTTTGGCTTTGGGCTGGGACGTTACCGATTACGGGCAGGGCGATTTTTTGAAAGTCGGGCTGACGCTGTTTACCGTTCGCAACGGCTCGCTGTCTGACCCGCGCTATCCTAAGGGCTATGCTGAAAAGCTCCTTATTTCCGAAGCCGGGCAGGTCTGCCCCTGCCATTTTCATTTTAACAAGCGTGAGGATATTATCAACCGCGCCGGAGGTACGCTCTGTATGCAGCTCTGGAAATCCTCCCCGGGAGGCGAAGCGCTGTCGGAGGAGAGTTTTACCGTTTCCGTAGACGGTAAGCGCGTTGCCTGTACACCCGGCCTGATTTTGAGGCTTGTCCCGGGGGAGAGCGTTACGCTTGAACCGGGCGTATATCACGCGTTTTGGGCAGAGGGTGAACGCTGTCTAATCGGCGAGGTTTCGAGCGTTAACGACGACGAAAACGACAACCGTTTTTATGTCCCGCAGGCGCGTTTTCCTACGATAGAGGAGGACGAAGCCGCGTTATGGCACTTGTGCAATGAGTACAAATAAGAAAACTAAAAAAGTTAAGCGGCAGTACCGTTTTGGTATGGCCGCTTATACCGCTGTGCTTTTGAGCGGCTTAATGGCGACCGTCGGGATTTTCCTCGCGACGGTGCTTTTGCGAAACTCTACACAGGGCTTGCACGAGCGTTTTTACTCCCGCCTGCACGAGCAGTTTCAGCGGGCTGATATTTCTATGGATTTAGCAAAGGCCGCGGAAAACTCGGACGAACTCGCTACCGTTATGGCGCATTACAGCGGGCAACTCGGGATAGACGGCGAACACCGCAAATACTATATCCTTGGCGGGAAATACGGCGAGGTTTTGGCGCGAACAAGCGGCACGGGGGACGTTATACCGATTACGCTAAATATTTTAGAGGCCGTTCTCGGGCGGGAGGGCTTTGTCGTTGACAGGTTCCAGGACTACGTGGACGCGGCTTTGCCCGTCGGCGACTATATTATATATGTATGGGACGATAAATTTGAAATATACGAACGTATGCGGGAGAACAGGACTTCGACCGTTCAGGCGGTTGTAGCGGCGATAATCGTTTCGTTTGGCTTTGGTATGTTCGGGTTTTATATGAAGTTTATACGTCCGCTGCAAAATTTGGGGCGGGGCGCTAAACGCTATAGTATAGGCGACTATTCGCAGCCGCTTGAAAAGGCCTGGAATGACGAAGTAGGCGACTTGGTTCCGGTAATAAACGAGTTTGCGGAAAACGTTCAGAAAGCCGAGCGCGAACACCGCCGCACGGAGCAGCAGCAGCGCGATTTCGTAGCCGACGTAAGCCACGAGCTTCGCACACCGATTACGAGCGTGCGAAGCTACGCGGAAACGCTTGTTGCCGAGGACGACGAGCTTGACCCGGAAACGCGGAGGAATTTCCTGAACGTTATCCTAAACGAAAGCGACCGTATGACGAAGCTCGTGCAGGATTTACTGGTGCTGTCTAAATTCGACGCGGGTGAAATACCGTTTAACTTTGAGATTTTCGACCTCTGCGAGGCCGCGCGGCGGGTCTACGAGGCGATGTTGCTCGAAGCTGAAAAGCGCGGGCTGACAATCTCGCTCGACTGCGGCTCCGAGCCGCTGCTTTGCTACGGCGATAAGGACAGGATTGAACAGGTGCTTATAAATATCGTCTCGAACGCGATACGCTACACGCCGGAGGGCGGCCATATTGAGATTGTAGCGTCAAGCGTTGGCGGTGAACTGACCGCGGCCGTTCGCGACAACGGTATAGGTATCCCCGAGGCGGATATGCCGCGCCTGTTCGAGCGTTTCTACAGGGTTGACAAAGCCCGCGCCCGCGCACACGGCGGGAGCGGACTGGGACTCGCGATAGCGCGGGAAATCGTAGAGCGCCACAAAGGCACAATCGAAATAGACAGCGAGGTAGGCGTAGGAACAACAATGCGCGTAAGGCTCCCAAGCGCCCTGCAAATCGCGATTGAGTGACGCGTTATGGGGGCAGCGTGTAAGGGCAATGGTAGTCAGGGCAGGGCGAAGCCCTTGCCCGTCATTGCGAAGCACCGGTAAGCCTGCGATACGTACCCAGTTACAGGTGCGAAGCAATCCAGTGCCGGGGGGATAACATACGTCTTACGTGCCTACGTATCGTAGGGTTCTACGTCAACCCTGGATTGCTTCGCCGCATATCATTGACTACGTATCGCAAGTGCGGCGGCGGCTTCGCAAAGACGGTGCGCCGAAGGGCGCACCACGGGCAGGGCTTTGCCCTGCCCTGTCCC
>JAISJH010000029.1 GCA_031261635.1 Oscillospiraceae bacterium | reverse complement strand
CAACCCCCCGGGTGCGCCGGGCGCGCAAAACCAGGCCCCAAACCCCCATATCCTTTTTTTACACACCCGCCACGGTTTGCCCGCGCGCCTATACGTCCTACGTATCGCAAGTGCGGTGGCGCTCGCAAAGACGGCGCACGGCGCCGGGAAGCAGGACGTGAGACGCAGGGCGCAGGACGCACCCCCCGTCCAACCCCACGTCTCTGATATTTGATATTTGCTAACTGTTAACTGCCCCACCCCCCTTGACAAACGCTTTTCATTGTGCTATACTTCATAGGTTACAAGTCCGTGGCTCGGTGACGGGTGTTGCCTTTCGTCCCTTACTTGGCTTCTGGACAATTCTTTAACAGAAAGGACTATCACGACAATGATTCTCAAGGAAAAAAAGACCGAGGTTATCGAAAACTCGCGCACTCACGCTACCGACACAGGTTCGCCGGAGGTTCAGGTGGCCATTCTGACGGAGCGTATCCGTCAGCTCACCGAGCATCTTAAAATCCACAAGAAAGACAACCACTCGCGCAGGGGTCTGCTGAAAATGGTCGGAAACCGCCGCCGCCTGCTTGACTACCTCGCGAAAAAGGATATCGAACGCTACCGCGCTCTGATTGCGAAACTGGGCATCAGAAAATAAATTGGGCGCGTATAAATTTTTGAACCGCGCGCGCATTGTACCGCCCCCGTAATCAGCGAAGCGCCGTCCACGTCCCGCGCCGTGCGCGGGGTGCGCCGTTCCGGCGCACCGTCATTGCGAAGCACCGGTACGCTTGCGATACGTAGAACGTTACAGGTGCGAAGCAATCCAGTGCCGGCGGGGGAACATACGGACTACGTATCGTAGGACTACTACGTCAACCCTGGATTGCTTCGCCGCATTTCCTCGGTACGTATCGCAAGTGCGGTGGCGGCTTCGCAATGACGGTGCGCCGGGACGGCGCACCACGGGCAGGGCAAGCCCTGCCCCCTCGCACCGGGACGCAAGACAACCTAACGCAACCAATCTAATCTAACCCAATCTAATGTAAACAACTTCGTTAATGTAGGTGACCGGGCGGCGGGGCCGTCGGCTCACAAAAGGCTACAAAGCGGAGGCAAAAAAGAAGGAATTGTGATGACTATTACCAAACGCGAATTTCCGGACAGCAAGAAATATGAGACTACTTTCGCGGGTCGGCCGCTCTCTTTTGAGACCGGCAAACTTGCCGAACTCGCTAACTCCTCCGTACTCGTCAAATACGGGGATACTACGTTACTTTGTACCGTAACCGCCTCGGCTAAACCCCGCGACGGTATGGATTATTTTCCGCTCTCGGTCGATTTTGAGGAAAAACTCTATTCGGTCGGACGCATACCGGGCGGCTTCCTGCGCCGCGAGGGTCGCCCGAGCGAGCGCGCCGTACTCGCGAGCCGTATGATTGACCGTCCTATGCGCCCGCTTTTCCCCACTGACCTGCGTAACGACTGCGTTATCGCCTGCACCGTGCTTGCGATGGATTATGACGCTCCCGCTGAAATCGCCGCTATGCTCGGGGCGAGCGCGGCTCTGCACATTTCAGATATCCCCTGGGCGGGACCTATTGCCGGGGTCAACGTGGGTTATACCGCGGACGGCAAATTTATTTTCAACCCGAACCAGGAGGAGCGCAAAACCTCGCGAATGACTGTCACGGTCGCTTCAACCAAGGAAAAGGTTGTTATGATAGAGGCGGCGGCTAAGGAAATCCCCGAGGACGTAATGTTTGACGGCATTATGCAGGCTCACGAGCTTTTGCAGCCCGTTCTTGATTTGATAATCAAAATGAGAGCCGATATAGGCAAGGAAAAATTCAGCTACACGCAGGCGGCTTTTGACAACGAACTTTACAACGAGATTTTAGCGAAGTACGTCGGCAAAGTCGAAAACGCGCTTGACACCGACGACAAAAATATCCGTGAGGAACGCCTCAACGCGTTCAGCGACGCTTTAATCGCGGAATACGGCACGGAGAAGCCGGAGATAAGCGCGTATATGGAGGAAATCCTCTACCGTCTGCAAAAATACGTCGTGAAACACTGGCTGCTTGACGGCAAACGCGTTGACGGTCGCGCTATGGACCAAATCCGCCCGCTTGCCGCCGAAGTCGGGTTAATCCCGCGCGTTCACGGCTCCGGGCTGTTTACGCGCGGTCAGACGCAGGTGCTGTCGCTTGTGACGCTCGATACTATGGACGCGTCCCAGAAGCTCGATACAATTTTCGAGGAGGAGGGGAAGCGTTATATGCACCACTACAATTTCCCGTCCTACAGCGTGGGCGAAGCGCGTCCGAGCCGCAGTCCCGGCCGCCGCGAGATTGGTCACGGAGCGCTTGCGGAAAAGGCGCTTGAGCCGGTTATTCCCGACCCAACTATTTTTCCCTACAGTATCCGCGTTGTTTCAGAGGTTCTGAGTTCTAACGGAAGCACGAGCCAGGGCTCCGTTTGCGGCAGTACGCTCGCGCTTATGGACGCGGGAGTGCCTATCAAGGCGCCTGTGGCGGGAATTTCCTGCGGACTGATTTCCGATAAGGAGACCGGGAAATGGACGACCTTTATCGACATTCAGGGCGTTGAGGATTTCCACGGCGAGATGGACTTCAAAGTCGCCGGAACCAAAACCGGCATTACGGCTATCCAAATGGACCTCAAAAACGACGGTCTGACCGGAGACATTATCAAAAACGCGCTGACGATAACCCGCGACGCGCGCTATCAAATCCTCGACGAGGTAATGCTTCCCTGCATTGCGACACATCGCGGCGAGCTGTCCGAGTTCGCGCCTAAAATGCTCACGATAAAGATTGAAACCGATAAAATCCGCGAGGTCATAGGCTCCGGCGGCAAGGTAATCCAAAAAATCGTCGCGGAAACGGGAGCGAAAATCGACATTCAGGACGACGGTAACATTTTCATCTCCTCGCAGGATATCAAGGCTTGCGAAGCCGCCAAGAAGTGGATTGAGAACATCACCTTCGTGCCGGTAGTTGGCAAGCTCTACTTCGGCAAGGTAGTCCGCATACTGCCGATAGGCGCGTTCGTGGAACTCGTCCCCGGCAAAGACGGAATGGTGCATATCTCAAAACTCGAAAACCGCAGGGTAGAAAAGGTCGAGGACGTACTAAACGTAGGCGATACAACCTGGGTAAAGGTTATGGAAATAGACGACAGAGGCCGCGTAAACCTAAGCCGCAAAGACGCAATACGCGATATGCAGAACCAAGTGTAGTACAGTTAACAGATATCAAATATCAAATATCAGAGACGAGAGTTAGGACGGAGGTGCGGTTAATGGATTATTTGCGTACAACAGTATACAGCGAGGATTTATTGCGGGTGATTGACCTGCCGCAGGAGCTTCGGGGGCGCAATCTTGAAATAGTTGTAACCCCGTCGGAAACCCGTATCCCCGATGGCGGCGCAAAATTCGACAGCTCAGGTTTAAGTAATAATATTGAGGATTACGCCGATATAGACATTGACCTCCCGCCGTTAACAGACGAAGAAATAGCGCGGCATAACGCCATAAGAAACGCGCCCACGGCCGCCGGTGTCCTGCACCCGTATCTAAAGCCGGGCGTGCGCGTTACTCGCGAAAAAATGAAAACCGCGTGGCCGGAAGCGGCTGTGGAGAAGTATAACAATGCACATCGTTGACGCGAATATGCTAATTCAATATATAGTTAGAGAAGACACGGAACAATATCAGACGGCAAAGCAGATAATCGAAAACACCGTCACCGAAGTGTTGGTTGAAGTGCTTTCTGAAGTTGTTTATGTACTTTCACGCCAGTATGGGTATTCACGTTTAGACGTCAGCGGCACGTTATATAATCTGCTCACTAACACAAAATGCGAAATTCTCCGCCGCGCCGCTGTTATGAAAGGGATAGAACTATACGGGCAAAAAAACCTTGATTTCGTGGATTGCATATTAGCGGGATACAGTATAGTTGAACACGCGACGATTTGTACTTTTGACAAGAAACTGAAAAAACTAATAATAGCAGAAAACAGTTAACAGATATCAAATATCAGAGACGGGAGTTAGGACGCGACCAACGTCCAAACCCCCGTCTCTGATATTTGATATTTGCTAACTGTTAACTGCCCTAAGCCGCGTCGTATGCGTTGGCGGCGATGGCTAGGGCGTCGGAGACACCGTTGATACCGCTGGTCATAAGCGTAACGAGAACCGCGCCTAAAACCTCCTGTTTGGTCGCGCCGGCCTTTTTTGCGAAAGCGGCGTGGCCGCCTACCGAGCCTAAGCCCCCGCGATGCGCCTGAATAGCGATGTAACATAGCTGGAAGGTCTTTTCGTCAAGCCCGCAGTGCTGCTGAATTTTCCCCGCGTACTCAAAAAAGGCCCCCATAGTGTCCGGGCTCTCTTTCCCCCAGACCTCGAACGGATTTGCTCCTTGCGGCATAGTCGTGTCCTCCTGTTGTGTTTAGTTTTGTGAATATTATACAGCATTGTAAAGTTTTTGTCAAGGGCAATACACAGTTGCTTATATGATATAATTGTAGCTATGAAAAAAGAAAAGAAATGTCCCGTGTGCGGGGGCACAGAAAAGCAACACAAACAGGGTTTTACCACGCGGTACACAGCGTTACAAATGCCAGCTTTGCGAAAAAAATACACTCTCGAACCTAAGCGGCACGCGTATTCCGATGAAATCAGGGAACAGGCGCTGAAAACGTACTTTTCCGGCGTCAGTGGTCGCGGCGTGGGAAATATTTTCGGTATGAGTAAAGCAAATGTGTACAACTAGATTTAAAAAAACGAAAAATCTGGTGATTGAGCTTGTTCAAACCGATGTAGTTGAGTTAGACGAGTTGTACTGGTTCATCGGTCGTAAGGAACGTACCAAGACGCGCGAGAACGTCTACGTGATGACTATGGTTAGCCGCGAACCTAGGCAGCTAGCGGGTGTAGTGGCCGCAACGGATAAATCATCGAATCGTATACAAGCGATGGTTGATGCCGCGCCCGAAGCAGAGAAATACTGCATTGACGGGTATTCCGGCTATCTCGATGTGGCCTATCCCGGTAAGCACATTCGGAACGTTCGTGACAAAAGCGACACGTTCACCGTCGAAGGCGTGAACGCAGATTTGCGGCATTATATCCCGATTTTAGCGCGAAGCAGCCGCTGTTTTCCGCGAAAACTCGAGACGCTGCAAGCGGTTCTCGCGGTATTTGCCGAAGCCTATAACCGCTTTGGCGTGGCGAAACTTAAATGGCGCGCCTCTCACGACAA
>JAISJH010000108.1 GCA_031261635.1 Oscillospiraceae bacterium | reverse complement strand
CGTCTCTGATATTTGATATTTGATAACTGTTATTTAATATCTGCTATCTGTTAACTACCTAACGCGCCTCCAAAACATTGGGGTCGTTGTCAATCAGCGTTACCACCACGACCGTGCCGTAGGCTACCTCCGTTCCGGGGTCGAAGGACTGGCGCGCCGTTACTATTGTTGACTTCGCGCCGTCCGGGTTTACTCCTACGGTTTTTATAAAGAGGCCTTTGGCTTCAAGCTCGCCCCGCGCTCTTGTGTAGGACAGGCCGAATACGTTTGGAACCTCCACTAAGTCCGTGGGCTTGCCGCTTTCTGTGTACAGGATTACCTGCGAGCCCGGGTCAAGCTCCTCGTTTATCGCCGGAACCTGGTCTGTAACCGTGCCGCCGCCGCCGACTATCCGCGCCGATATGCCGAGGTCTTTTACTTTGGCGTTTGCCTCGGAGATGTTCATACCCTTGGTGTTAGGCATCGTAACGCTAACCTCGTCGGCCGTAAAATTCGGCGGTACACCGAGATAGTCAAGGCAATCGGCAAAGATACTGCTTACGACCGGGGCGGCCATAGCGCCGCCGCTTACGGCAAGCCCTGAACCTCTGTCGGGACTGTCAAGAAGCACCAAAACCGCGATTTTAGGGTCATCTGCGGGGGCAAAGCCTATGAACGACACCACGTAGTCGTCACTGCCCTGACCGATTTTTTCGCCCGTCCCGGTCTTTCCGGCTATACGGTAGCCCGCAACTCGGGCGTTTTTACCCGTCCCGGCGGACGCGCTCACGACCGTTTCAAGTATATCGCGGACGAGTATCGAAACCTCCTCGCTGACCGCCTGCCGCACCACAGTGGGCTTATTCTCTTTCAGAACCGTGCCGTCCGAAGCCGTAATATTTTTCAGCAGATAGGGCTTCATAAGGTTGCCGCCGTTTGCCACGGCCGATACAGCGGTAATAAGCTGAATCGGTGTAATATTAAACGTCTGCCCGAAGCTCGCGGAGGCGAGGGAACTGTTAGAGGCCAGAAAATCGGAATCCGGCCACCATACTCCGCGCTCCTCCCCGGGGAAGTCTATCCCGGTTTTATCCTGCAAGCCGAGCGCCTTAACGTAGTCGTAAAACCCTTTCGCGCCAAGCTTCATTCCGATTTGTATAAACGCCACGTTGCAACTGTGCTGCGCGGCTTCATAGAGCGTCTGCGAACCGTGACCGCTGCGCTTCCAGCAATGACGAACGTTAGGGTCGCCGGGCAGGGAATAGCTTCCGCCGCAAAAGAAGCTGTCGTTCGCGCTGATAACCCCCGCGTCAAGCGCGGCCGCGAGCGTGATAATCTTGAACGTAGAACCCGGCTCGTAGGTATCGCTGAACGTGCGGTTTTTCCATAGGTCCTCGAGAGCTTTGCTTACGCCGGTTTTGCCCTCGGCGATTTCCTTTTCCGTTAAAGTTTCCTCGTAATGTGTCACTTTTTCCTCGTCGAGGAGCGAAGTATCGCCAAAATCGTTAGGGTCGAAGTCGGGTAGCGTAGCGGTGGCGAGTATCGCGCCTGTCTGAACGTCCTGAATAATGCCCATAGCGCCGTTTTTAACGTGGTTGTCGATTATAGCGCGTGAGAGGTGTTTTTTAAGATAATACTGCATTGTAGAGTCGATAGTCACGGTAATGGAATTGCCGTCAGCCGCGTCGTAATAGTTTTCATATTGCAGGTCAATCATATCCGTCCCGGCGGCGTTAGTCGCGCGTACCGTAGAGCCGCCGATACCGCGCAGGGTGGATTCGTAATACGCTTCAAGCCCCGAGAGGCCTGTGTTCTCGTCGCCCACAAAGCCCAGTAACTGCGACGCGAGCGTTCGCGCCGGGTAGTAGCGTTTGCTGTCCTCGGCTATGTGGACGCTTTTCAGCTTATTTTCCGCGATAAAGGTACGAACCTTTGCGGTTACTTCGGGTTCCAGACGTACCGCGACCTTTTCATACCACGATTTGGATTTTTCCCACTTAGGCAGAATTTGTTCGTAAGAGTTCCCGGCGGCTCCCCAGATATCGGCAAGCGAGCGCGAAATAAACTCGCTGTCCTCCCCGTAGGTATTCAGCTCGTTAGGCGAGATAAATACAGTATACGCCGTAGCTGACTGCGCGAGGAGCTTGCCGTTGGTATCGTAAATCGTTCCCCTTGCGGCGGGTATGTCAACCTCCCGCGTTTGCTGGTCAATCGCCATACGCTCAAATTCATCGGCGCGGACGTATTGCAAATCAAATAACTGAAACCCCGCGCGGACAAACAGCAGCCCAAAAATAATCAGCAGAACAGTAGTCCGGCGAAGAACCTGCTTCCCCGGACGATTGCGCTTCTTGCGCTTCGATTCGCGTATCTTATCAAGAGCGGAAGCGGGCTTGGTGTTTTTCATAGAAACGCCTCAAAGGTTTGTTGTACAAGTCTAGTGTATGAGCGGTGATAGTGGAAAATGAATAGTGAATAGTGAATAATGAATAATTGCGGTGCGGGGGACGGGGGACAACCCCCGCCGCTGAGGCGGCACCCCCTTCTCCGGAAGGGGGCTTTTTGGTTTGGACGGGGGTTGCGTAAAACGTCACCATCGTAACTCTCGTCGGAAGTGGACATTATGCGTGCGGCGTGTAGGGGCGAGGCTTGCCTCGCCCGGTATATACAAGGCGATTGGATAACTAAAAAGCGATTGGATAACTAAAAAGTTCGTCATTGCGAAGCACCGGTAAGCCTAACATACAACGCGGTATAGGTGCGAAGCAATCCAGTAGTACAAACTACAGATACGTATGTTACGCTCCCGGCACTGGATTGCCGCGCCGGTTTCACTCCTACGTATCGCGAACTTACCGCGGCTCGCAATGACGGGCTCTTAAGTCGTTACCGTTTTAATACGCGCTCCCAGTACCCGCGCTCCCAGTACCCGCGCTCCAAAAGCCACGCTCCAATATCCGCGTTCCAATACCCGCGCAACCGCTCACTTCCCGCTCACGGTATTCAGCAAATCGGTTATCGCGCCCAGTATGCCGTCGCTTGCGTTTGGCTCGGTTTTCAGCGTTATTATGTTTTCCGTCCCGCTTCTTGTCAGGTAGGTTATGTGTCTCGCGTCGGCTTTTTTCATTCCGTAGCGCGCGGCGGCCTCCTGTTCAAGCTCCGTCAGCGAAAACGCCAGTTCGTGGTTTAGTTGCAGGCGCGACTGCTCGGCTTTCGCCTGTGATAAATCCTTGCGTAGCTGAAGCGAACCTGCCGTAACCTGCCCGAGCTGAATATGCGTTATCAGCGCGAACACGACTATCCCGAGCGCGACAGCCATAGCGAGCAAGCCCATTGGCGTCAGTACGGCGGTTCTGGGCTTTGCGGAAACTGTTTTCAGCTTAACAGGCACCGGCGCGACCGGGACGGCCGTCGTAAGCCGCTCGCGCTCAAAATCCTTGGGACTTACGCGAACCTTGGGCGCTGTAACGGTACCGCCCTGACGCGGTATTGCGCGGGAGTTATCCATAACGAAACCTCCTAGTTCAGTTAACAGTTAGCAAATATCAAATATCAGAGACGGTAGTTCAGTTAACAGTTAGCAAATATCAGATATCAGAGACGAGGGTTTAGACGAGGGTTGCGGCGCGTAGTTTTGCGCTTGCGGCTCTTGGGTTGGTTTTTAGTTCCGCTTCGCTTGCCGTTACCGGGTGCTTTGTTAGCGCCTTTAGGCGCTCGTCGTCGCGGAACGCGTGTTTTACTAGCCTGTCCTCCAGTGAGTGGAACGATATTATTGCCAGCCGGCCTCCCGGCTTTAAGCGTTCGGGCGCGAGTTTCAGCATACGTTCAAGCTCGCCTAATTCATCGTTAACGGCAATCCGCAATGCCTGAAAAACGCGCTTAGGGTGTCCCTTTATAAACTCCGTCAATTCGAGCGTCGTAGCAATCGGCGTATACTGCCGCCGCTCGCAGATACGCCGCGCTATCTGCCGCCCGTAACGCTCCTCGCCGTAGGCGTAGAATATCCGCGCAAGCTCGTCCTCGTCCCAGCCGTTGACTATATCATACGCGGAAAACTCCCGTGACGTATCCATTCTCATATCAAGCGGAGCGTCCTTAGAAAACGAAAACCCGCGCGAAGCGTCGTCAAGCTGCATAGAGGAAACGCCGAGGTCAAAGAGCATACCGTCATAACGCGAAACGTCATTAGCGAGAAACTCTGCAAACGAGCTGTGTACAAGCCTTATACCCTCCGTAGCGACAGCCGCGGGGTCGCGGTCGGTAGCCGTAACGCACCCGCCAAGCGCGGCAATAGCCCGCGAATGACCTCCGAAGCCAAAAGTGCCGTCAAAATAGCTCCCCCCGGGCGCGATTTGCAGCAGTTCAAGCGAGGCATCAAGCAAAACAGGTATGTGCGAAACGTAAATATTATCTTCCATAGTTAGATTATACCACAATGGTTAACATATTGTCAAGACGTAATTTCTGCGGTGGCACCCCCCGCCGCTGTGGCGGCACTCCCCTCTGAATAGGGGGGCTTTGGAGGGTTTAGACGAGGGTTGCGCCCTGCGGGGGAAACCACCCCGCCGCCTGCGGGCGGCACCCCTCCACAGAGGGGAGAAGGACGGGGGTTTGGAGGTTTGGTTGCGTGGATATAACCCTCGCAACATACGTCCAAACCCCTATCCCCTCTGTGGTGGGGTGCCCCCGCAGGGGCGGGGTGGTTTCCCCGCCGCGCGGCGCGGGGGGCAGGGCGTTGCCCTGCCCTTGCAAAAACTTTTCAATTGTGCTATACTAAAACCCTTGGGAGGAGTTTTCTATGTTTAATCTGTCGAGTTCTTTTTTGCGTGTCGCTTCGGCCTGTCCCCCGGTGGAGATTTACAGGCCGGAGGCTAACGCCGTTCAGATTGCCGCGCTCTATCGCGAAGCCGCCGAGAACGGCGCGTCCCTTGTGGTTTTCCCGGAGCTTTCAGTTACCGGCTATTCGCTCGGCGACCTTGTTATGCGGCGTGAACTTTTGGATAACGCCAGCACCGCGCTTCTTAATCTTGCGCGTGAAACGCTCGGGGTGAACGCCGCCTGCGTCGTAGGGCTGCCGCTCGCTGAAAACGACGCGCTTTATAACGCAGCGGCGGTACTTGCGAACGGTCAGGTTCTGGGCTATGTGCGAAAGCTCAATCTGCCCTCCTACAACGAATTTTACGAAAACCGCTGGTACACTACGCCCGGAAGCGCCGCCGAGATTGAGGCGAATACGTTGCTGTTCGACATTGACGGCGTTACAATCGGCATAGAGATTTGCGAGGACGCGTGGGTGGCTTCGCCGCCGTCGGAGCGTCTTGCTAAACTCGGGGCTAACGTAATCGTCAACCTCTCCGCGTCGCCTGAAAAGCTAGGCGTGGCGGATTTCCGGCGCAGTCTTGTCAAAACCCTGTCAAGCCGCCTTGTGGCGGGCTATGTTTACGCCGGCTGTGACAGCTCTGAAAGTACCGCCGAGGTCGTAATGGGCGGGCATCAGCTAATCGCCGCAAACGGTCAGCTGCTTGCCGAGCGCGAGCCGTTCAGCGACACGCGTTTAACCTACGCCGATATTGATATTGACCATTTGCAGTTTGACAGGCGGCGGCTTCGCTTCCACAGTTCGGCCGCGGCCTCCGTTATTTCTACGGGCGTTACGAGACCTCCGCAACCGCTTTTGAAAAACCCCGACCAAAACCCGTTTTTGCCGGAGGAAGCTGAAAGCCAACGTACAGCGCGGTTAAAAGACATACTCGCGATACAAACGGAGGGGATATACCGCAGACTTGCCAAAACCGGCCTCGGCGCGGTAATCGGAGTATCAGGCGGTCTTGACAGCACCCTCGCCCTGCTCGTTTTACAGCGCGCGGAGGCTAAGCTCGGACAAGCCGGTAAAGTTCACGCGCTCGTAATGCCGGGTCCCGCAAGTTCCGACGCTACGCAGAGTAACGCCTTTTCGCTCTCTGAAAAACTCGGCGTTGTCACCTTAATCCGTCCTATCGCCCCGCTTGTGGCGGCCGAACTCGCGGCGCAGGGTATGAACCCGGAAAATCAAAATGTAACCTACGAAAATATACAGGCAAGGCTTCGGACGCTTCACCTTTTCGACTACGCGAACGAACACGGTCTGCTCGTTATCAACACCAGCGACCTTTCCGAAGCCGCGCTCGGCTGGAGCACCTACGGCGGCGACCAGAACGGCAACTACGGCGTTAACTGCGGCATACCAAAAACAGTCGTCCGTGAGCTTATACGCTATCTCGCTACGGAACCCGAATACGCTCATATCCGCGACATTCTGCGTGACATCATCGACACGCCGATTAGCCCGGAGCTTACTAAAACCGCGCCCGGCGAGATTACGCAGCTTACGGAGGACAAAATTGGCCCCTACGCCCTGCACGACTTTTTCCTCTATTACAACGTGCGCTGGGGCGACGAACCTAAAAAAATTGCCGCGCTCGCGGAGGCCGCTTTCGAGGGCGTCTACACTGCTGAAACAATCGCGAAATGGCAGACGGTATTCACAAAACGTTTCACCGCAAGCCAGTTCAAACGCGACACTATGCCAAACGGCCCCAAAATAGGCGCGGTAGCCCTAAGCCCGCGAGGCGACTGGCGTATGCCGTCAGACGTTTAGTTCAGTTAACAGTTATCAAATATCAAATATCAGAGACGTTGGAATAGTTAACAGTTGGCAAATATCAGATATCAGATATCAGAGACGTGGGTTAGGACGTGGGGTGCGTTTGGGTTTGCAACCACCGCGTGTTAAAATCTCCCTTAACGCTCTGTTGATTGTTCTTTTCCGCTGTGTTATAATATTACTCGAAAGGCGGTGGAACATTATGGCTATACGTATTTCTGAAAACATTAAAAAACTGCGGCGCTCGCGCGAGCTTACGCAGGAGAAACTTTCAGAGGCGCTCGGGGTTTCCGCGCAGTCCGTTTCAAAGTGGGAGTGCGGGGAGAATTACCCCGATATTGAAATCCTCCCGGCAATCGCGGGTTATTTCGAGATTAGCGTTGATGAGCTTCTCGGAACCGGCGACGTCCTCGACGAAAAGCGGCTCGCGGACGCTATCGCAAAAACGGAAGAACTGCTAATGGCGGTTCACAACGACAAACAAGCGGAAATTGCCGAACTCTGGGAAAACCTAACCCGCGATATGCCGCAGAACCAGAGGGCGCAGAGGCTCGGAGCCTCCTACATAGCAAGCTACGGCGACAAGTGCAGGGCTATCGCGATACTGGAGCGTCTGCTCGCGAAATGCACCGACAACGAGCTTCGCAACGAGGCAATCGCGTCGCTCGCCCTAATCTACGCCGATTTGAAAAATTTTAATAGGGCGCGTGAGATTGCGGACACGCTCCCGCCAATAGGAGGCACCAGAGAATGGGCGCGGGAGCTGATAGCGTCGAAAGTCTTTGTCGATTTTATTCAAACGAATAAAATTTATAAACCGGAGGATTTCCTCGCGGCTGACAGGGACTTCGCGAAAAGTCTTGTAAAGCCCTACGAAACGGCGTTCGCGCTGTATATTTCACGCGCCGCAAGCTCGTTTACGAATATTCTGACGCTGAAAAAAAGCTTCGGGCTTATGACGACCGCGGAATACATCGAAAAGCTGAAGCTCAACGAGGCCTTGTTGTCGCTGCAATATATGGATAACCCCGAACAGCTTGACAAACGCCCCTATTATCACAGTATGTTCAGCGTCTACCTCGAAACCGGTGACTACGAAAAAGCCCTTGACTATGTAGAAAAATTCATAGACCTCGAAATAGAAAAAACCCCGAACAGCGCAAAGGGTCAGCGTATGGCAATAGGCACCAACGACGACGGCAACACAACCTACGAAAGAAGCGAAATCCCCGCAAGAGAGGCAACCGCCGGAATTTTCAAGACCCCGCCGTTCGACCCGGTGAAAAACCACCCGCGCCTAATAGCGGCAATCGAGCGGCTGATGAGTAATTAGAGGGCAATTCAAGAAGCTATAATCAAAACGAAGCTATATTCAAAACGTGAAAGACTAAAGAGTTCGTCATTGCGAAGCACCGGTAAGCCCGCGATACGTACAGTGTTACAGGTGCGAAGCAATCCAGTGCCGGAGGGAAACATACGTACGTATCGCAGGTGCCTACGTCAACCCTGGATTGCTTCGCCGCATATCATTGACTACGTATCGCAAGTGCGGTGGCGGCTTCGCAAAGACGGGCAGGGCGTAAGCCCTGCCCTGTCCCGGCGCACTGCGCCGGGACGGTGGACGGGGGACGCGTCCGCGCACGGCGCGGGACACCCCCCGCCTCTGCGGAGGCACCCCCCTCTAAAGAGGGGGGGTTTGGAGGGCAGGACGGGGGCGCGACCGCGCACGGCGCGGGGAACCACCCCGGCGCTACGCGCCACCCCTCCCAAGAGGGGAATTTACGAGGGAGGGCGGGTTTGAAACCCGCCCCTACGGCAATCCGGGCGAGGCAAGCCTCGCCCCTACATTGGGTGGCGCGTCCACCGCAAACTCCGTCCAACCCCATTCCCCTCTTGGGAGGGGTGCCGCCCGCAGGCGGCGGGGTGGTTTCCCCCGCAGGGCGCAACCCACGTCCTAACCTTTCGTCTCTGATATTTGATATTTGCTAACTGTTAACTGGACTCACGCCGGAACTTTCATTTGTTGATTGTTCATTTGCTGTTCTCTTGAGGCTTGTTGGGCGGCTTTTTGCTGTTGCATTGTTGCCTGGCGCATTTGTTCGGGGGTTTTGGGGGCTGTTGCGGCGTGAACCTGTTCGCTGTATTCCACTCCCAGGCCGTAGGCTCCGGAGTGCTGTTTCACTATGCACATTACGTCGTTATAGGTGTCTTTATTATTCCAGTCGCGCTGCCATTCAAGCATTACCTGCTGCCAGGTCACGGGTACTACTCCCGCCTGCGTCATACGCTGCATTGCGTAGCGGTGAGCCGCGTTGCTTGCCCCTCCGCACGCGTCCGCGGCTACGTAGACCTTGTAGCCGTCGTGCTTCATCGTGAGCGCGGGGAAGGTTACGCAAGCCTCCGTCCACAGTCCCGCGAGAATGATGTGCTTCTTGCCCGTGGCTTCGACCGCTTTTCTGAGGTTTGCGTCCTCCCAGCAGTTAATATAGCTGCGGTCAATGGGTACGACCGTCGGGTAAATATTCTGTATCTGCTCGGCAAGCTGTCCGGAAAAGCTCGCCGCCGTGACGGTAGTGAGGATACAAGGCACTTCAAAGGCCTGAGCGGCTTTCGCGAGCGCGATAGTGTTATTGAGGATAGAGCCGCGCTCGTCGCCCTGTATACCGAAGTACATCTGCGGCTGGTGGTCAACGATTAAAACGGCGCATTTGCAGGGGTCCATAAGTGTTTCAGGATAGTTACGCATATTGAGCTACCTCCGTTATTTGTTTTTTACGGTGGTAGTGTTACCCGAATAGGCGCGGGTTATGCGCGGGATATGTTATATTTCGTAGCCGGTGCGGAGGATTTCCTTTACAAAGGGGTTGTCATTAGTGAGGTCGGAGGTTTCCATAACGTGCGGCTCGAGGTAAAGGTCATACCTGTGCGATAAGCTGAAAATTTCAACGTCAACATCGAACGCGGGTCTGCCGCCAAAATCTCTTAGGAAAAAGCAGATATCGACATCGCTGTCTTTATGCGGACAGCCCTTTGCATACGAGCCAAAAAGATACGCTTTTTCAACAGGATAAAGACTGCGTATTAAGTTCGCGTAATCAGTAGCTACCGCGTTCACGGTTTCAATGTCAGCAACCATTGATAAGCCTCCTTAGTCTGTTTGATTAGGTTTTCCGATATGTCTTTATCAAGAGTTTCACTAAGTCTTTGTTTGCTTTGCGGATATCGTCCGTTAAGATAAAATTTTGAGAGCCTGTCAAAAAGTTCCCGACGTGTATCGTCTAACGGCACGGGCAATTGGGGCTCAAACCTGGCAAACACCCTGTAAATATCGTGTATCCGTGGTATATTGTCATCAATATACAAGATATGCAGTCCCTTAACGAGTTTTTCAATCGCCTGTTGACACATAAAAGACACGTAGAGCCACCGCCCCGTTGAAAACATCGCGTCTGCGGTAATTAGGTCGTAGTCGGCTGTTTCCAGCCAAAATTCGTATTTTTGTTCCGCGCTCATCAAATCAAAACACCGCCTTTCCTGTTTATTATACAACATTTCGCCGCGTTTTGCAATAGCTAATTTCAAGGAGTAACAACCCCGCCCTTGTAAAACCTCCGGCGTTGTGATATAATGCCTTAGTATACGATAACATTATCGGAGGTCACTATGAAACGCCTATTGCCTTTGCTGTTGGTTTTTGTCTTGCTTGCCGGGTGTGCGGCTCAGAATTTGCCGGGTGAGAACCTGCCGGGCGAGGCTAGCCTCGCCCCTACAATGGCCGCTACTGCCGTTGCCTCCGCGCCTGTTCGTACTACCGCGCTTCCTGTTCCGGCGGACGCTATCGGTATACCTTTTGTTTGGGACAGCGAGATTGTTGTTGTACCGTCTCCCGCGCCCGGGATTAACGTTGAGAATGAGCTTTCCTCTGTTTTTCCTGATAACAATGGCGAAAACAATTTTTATTACAAAGGGCTTACCTTTGACGGCGGCCGTACTCAAACAACGCGATTTTTTGAAGTCATCGACGGTAGCGCGTGGTTCCTCTTTTCAGTTTACGGCGTCGGCGAATACCGCGACTTTGACCAGGACGGCGAAGTCGGGGAAATCCTCGCGTACACAAGTTACGACGACGGACACACGCTTTGCGTGTACCAGTATAAAAACGGCGTTTTGCGCCAGAGCGATTTAATCAACACGCTCGGCGGCGACGCTGTTTCTATGGAGGACGATATTTACACCTCCTGGCAAATTGACCGCGTTACGGCTAATATAAGTATTCGTAAAATGTATATTTTCGACGGGGAATTTTTCTATGAAATCGAAAACGGAAACCCGGACAAGCTCGGCAGTTGGGGCAGTATCAACGTTTCAAGCGAGCGCGGCGACGACTGGCGGCAAATCGTGAACGACAGCGAGTTTCAGTTAGGCGAAAAATTCCTCGCGGGTCACTGGGGCGTTGAGCCTGACATACAGGAATATTATTACAAGCGCTTCGGAACCTACCCGCGCATTGACGGCTCGACGGTCTGCGTGCCGCTCGCGCTCGAATTTGCGCGTCAGCACCTTGATATGACGGACGCTCAGGCCTATAATTTTGTCGGGTTTAATACCACCCCCGAAGCGTACCGGCTGCTTATAACAAAACAGCACGGCTCGCCCTCCGGACGCTTTGCCGAAAGCGAGTGGGACTGGTACCAAATGGATAGCGATAACCGTCCGGTCGATATAATTCTTGCGACCTATCCGTCGGACGAGGAACTTGAAATGGCAGAGACTTTTAACGAGCCGCTTATAATCGAGCCGATTTGTTCGGATTCTTTCGTTTTTATCACGCGGACGGACAACCCCGTCGATAATCTGACGCTTGAACAGGTACGCAAGATATATTCCGGCGAAATAACTAACTGGAGCGAACTCGGCGGCTCCGACCTGCCGATAAAAGCCTATCAGCGTGAAAAAAACTCCGGCAGTCAGTCGGGTATGGAGCAGCTCGTTATGCAAAATACGCCTATGGCCGAGCCGATAACCGCCGCAATAGTCGAAACTATGGAGGGTTTAATCAACACCGTTGCGGAATATCAGAACGGGCTTGCAAGTATCGGCTATACGTATAAATATTACGTTGAAAGATTATATCAAAACGACAATATAAAAATATTGAAAATAGACGGCTACGAAGCGGGAAGCGAAAACTACCCGCTGAACGTAAACTACTACGCGGCAATACGCGAAAACGACGGCGAGGACAGCATAGGCCGCAAGTTCCTAAACTGGATACTATCCGATGAAGGCCAACTCTGCGTAAAACAAGCGGGATATTGACGTTCAAATAACAGTTATCAAATATCAAATATCAGAGACGGGGGTTCAGTTAACAGTTATCAGATATCAAATATCAGAGACGGAGGGTTGGACGGGGCTACGTAGGGGCGGGTTTCAAACCCGCCCTCCCCGCGCAATGCGCGGACGTAACCCCGTCCACCGTCCCGGCGCAGTGCGCCGGGACAGGGCAGGGCAGCGCCCTGCCCGTGGTGCGCCCTCCGGCGCACCGTCTTTGCGAAGCCGCCACCGCACTTGCGATACGTACCATTGAAACGCGGCGAAGCAATCCAGGGTTGACGTAGGCACCTACGATACATACGTATGTTGTCCCCCCGGCACTGGATTGCTTCGCACCTGTAACGTCCTACGTATCGCGGGCTTACCGGTGCTTCGCAATGACGGGCTGGGCAGGGCAAGCCCTGCCTTCGCCCCGCGCCGTGCGCGGACGCAACTCCCGTCCTGCCCCCGCGCATTGCGCGGGGAGGGCGGGTTTGAAACCCGCCCCTACGTAGCCCCGTCCAACCCTCCGTCTCTGATATTTGATATTTGATAACTGTTAACTGTAATAGTTCATTGTATAAGCGCTTCCATAAAGCCTCCCAGGGAGGGCGATTGTATGTCGCCCGCTATTAGTTTTGAGCCGCAGACTATTATGTCGGCTACTATGTCCTGCTCGCCTGTGGGATAGTTCAGCACTCTGTAGGTGTAGCGCGTGGCTCGTTCCCCGGCGTAGTTTGCGAGGTTAAAACCCTGCGCGGTCTGGAGTTTTGCGTAGTCCTCGTATGCGCCCGCGAACTCCGCGGGGATAGTTACTTCGAGCATATCGAGCGGGATTTCCTCCACCTGCCAGCCGAGCGATTGCAGATATGTAATCCTGTCGCTGTTGTTGGCGAGCTTATCGGCGGAAACGGCGGTATTCGGAGCGGGCGTCTTAGGCGGTTTAGCAGGAGTTTGCGCGTAAGGTTTTTCAGACGGCGGCGCGGACGTTTTGAAGTGTCCGACAGTGAGAACGACGGCGCAAATAACTATCGCAAGCCCCAAAAGCGCGGCGACGGCTTTCTTTTTGTCGAGTTTAGCGGTGAATATGAGCATTGTTTTTCCCTCCAAGTAGCATTTTTGTATATTGTATTGTGTGGTGGCGCGAGATATGACAAGCAATGTTGCGGGTGTTTGCGGGAAATGGGACACACCCGCCGTGTAGGGGCGGGGCTTGCCCCGCCCGGATTGCCAATTTTCGCCGGTTGCCAATTTTACCCCGCGCAATCCGGGCGAGGCAAGCCTCGCCCCTACGAACCGCTACGTCCCACGCACCCAACGTCCAAACCAATGTATTTGATATTTGATATTTGATAACTGTTAACTGTACAAATTTTCCTACTTGACAAAACAATCCGAATAGGTTATACTGTAATAACTTAGTATTTGAGTAAGTTATTAACTACAAAATTCCGGAGGTAATTTATAATGACGGTTTACGCTGATAACGCGGCTACTACGCAGATGTCGCAGACCGCGCTTGATACCATTATTCCCCTGTTGAGGGAAACCTACGGCAACGCTTCCTCTATTCATTCCACAGGGCAGGAGGCTCTGAAAATTCTTGACACAGCGCGTAGTAAGGTCGCCGCCGCGCTGAACGCCGAACCGCGCGAGATTTATTTCACTTCCGGCGGCACAGAGAGCGACAACTGGGCGATTAACTCCGCCGCGGAGCTTGGGGCGAAACAGGGCAAAAAGCATCTCATCTCCTCCGCGATTGAGCATCACGCCGTTTTGCATACGCTAAACAAGCTAAAGAAAAACGGCTTTGAGGTTACGCTTTTGCCTGTCACTAACGAGGGCTTTGTAACGCCCGAATCGCTTAAGGCGGCTATACGCGACGATACCGCGCTTGTTACGATTATGCAAGCGAATAACGAGGTCGGGACTATTCAGCCGATAAAAGAGCTTGCGGCTATCGCTCACGAGCGTAAGGTGCCGTTCCACACTGACGCCGTACAAGCCGTAGCGCATATTCCCGTTGACGTAAAGGCGCTTGATGTGGATATGCTGTCGCTCTCGGGGCATAAATTCCACGGTCCCAAGGGTGTAGGCGCGTTATACGTCCGCAAGTCGCAGAAGCTCACGCCCTTTATGGAGGGGGGAGCGCAGGAACGCTCACGCCGCGCGGGTACGGAGAACGTCCCGGGTATAGCGTCAATGGCGGCGGCTCTTGAACACTCCGTTAACAACCTTGACGCAAACATAAAGGCGGTTTCAGCCCTGCGGGACAAGCTTATTGCCGGGCTTCCCGGGAAACTGCCCAAGGTCATTCTGAACGGCGCTAAAGACGGCAACTTGCGCCTCCCCGGTAACGTCAACGTCTGCTTTGAGGGGATAGAGGGCGAAAGCCTCCTGCTCCTGCTCGATATGGCGGGTATTCGCGGCTCCTCCGGCAGCGCTTGCACAAGCGGCTCGCTTGACCCGAGCCACGTACTGCTGGCACTGGGGCTTCCGCACGGCACGGCTCACGGCTCACTTCGTTTATCGCTCGGAGAGTTCAACACCGACGCTGAAATAGACTATATCCTCGAACAGGTCCCGCCTATTGTCGAGCGGCTACGCGCAATGTCGCCGATTTGGGAAAAAATTAGTAAAAGTTAACAGTTGTTTCAGTTAACAGTTGTTTCAGTTAACAGTTATCAAATATCAAATATCAGAGACGTGGGTTTTGCCCTGTTCTAAATCTCACTATTGGAGGAAAAACACAATGGCAGCTTATAACGAACGCGTGATGGACCATTTCCGCAATCCACGAAATGTCGGAGTTATTGAGGACGCTAACGGCGTCGGAGAAGTCGGCAACGCCAAATGCGGCGATATTATGAAGATGTATCTTAAAATCGAGAACGACGTATTAACGGACGTAAAATTCTCAACCTTCGGTTGTGGCGCCGCCGTGGCTACAAGCAGTATGGCGACCGAACTTATCAAGGGCAAATCAATTAACGACGCTTTGAAGCTTACTAACAAGGCGGTTGTCGAAGCTCTGGAGGGTTTGCCGCCGGTTAAAATCCACTGCTCGGTGCTTGCCGAGCAGGCCGTCAAAACCGCCGTAGCGGATTATTACACGCGCAGGGGGCTTACGCCGCCGCCGGAGGCTATAGTAGAAGAAAGCGACGAGGAGGAGTTTATCGCCAATGACGAATGAGTTGAAAGATGAAATCCGATGTTTGGCTAAAGAAAAAAACGCGCTTATCTTAGCGCATTACTATCAGTCGCTTGACGTTCAAGCTGTCGCGGACAAGGTCGGCGACAGCTTTGCTTTAGCTAAATACGCAAAATCCAACAGCGCGGATATAATCGTACTCTGCGGAGTGCGCTTTATGGCCGAGAGCGCGAAAATCCTCGCGCCTACGAAAAAGGTATATCTGCCCGCCGAGAACGCCGGCTGTCCAATGGCGGATATGGTTACGCCGGAGGACGTGTTAATGCTTCGCGCGGAACACCCGGACGCGGCGGTCGTCTGCTACGTCAATTCCTCCGCCGCCGTAAAGGCCGTCAGCGATATTTGCTGTACGTCAAGCTCCGCTGTCGAACTCGTTCGCGGCTTGCCGGAGCGTGAGATTATTTTTGTCCCCGACCAGAACCTTGGGCGCTTTGTGGCTGAAAAGTGTCCCGATAAGACAGTGCATTTATTCGACGGCTACTGTCCAACTCACCACAAAATACGCGAGAGCGATATTCTCGAGGCTAAAGCCCTGCACCCGAACGCCCTCGCCCTAGTCCACCCCGAATGTCGCACGGAAGTATTAAATCACGCGGACTATATCGGCAGTACGGCCGGTATAATAGACTATGCGCTCGCAAGCCCCGCAGACGAGTTTCTGATAGGCACGGAAATAGGCGTACTCGAAATCCTGCAACGCGACATACCGAACAAACGGGTCTATTCAATAGGCGCAACATTTACCTGCCCGAATATGAAAAAAACACGCCCGGAGGATATACTCGCCTGCCTGAAAGGAGAGCGCGAGGAGCTGATACTCGACCCCGAGGAACAACGCCTGGCGCGCCTGGCTCTGGAACGTATGGTAGCTTGACAATTGACAATGTATAATTGATAATTGACAATTATCGCGCGCGGCGCGGGACGGGAGGGGTGTATATGAAACCGTATGAAACGCCGGAGATTCGGGAAAAACTGGATATAATCAAAGCCGGGGTTTTGCAGGTCGTGCCTGATACCGAGGCTATCTATCTGTTCGGCTCATACGCCTACGGCGTGCCGCACAAGGACAGTGACCTCGATATCTGCGTGATTGTCCCGGATACAGTAGAAGCGCACCCGCTTGACGTTGCGGTCGATATGAGAGTTTCATTTAGAAATAAACTCTTTTTCCCCTTGGATTTAGTCGTCCAAAAATCAAGCGTGTTTGTGAAAAAAATAACGGGACCTACCCTCGAAAGAGTTATCTCGAATAAAGGAGTACAGCTATATGGTTGATAACGCGTATGTTCGCAAATGGTTTGATAAAGCGGACGCGGATTACAGAAGTTCGGAACGTTTATTCGGCTTCTATCCCGCGGATATTGATGTTATCTGTTATCATTGTCAGCAGTCAGTGGAAAAGTGGCTGAAAGGCTATTTAGTTTACCGGGGCGTACCTGAACCACCGTACATTCACGACTTAATCCGTTTAAGAGTTTTATGTCTGCAATTTGACAAACAATTTGAAGCGATTGAATCAGAATGTGAGTTTTTGACACAGTTCGCCATTATCCCCAAATATCCAATGGAATACGGTATTACTGAACTCCAAGCCCAAAAAGCCTTTGACTACACAACCGCAATCAAAAACTTCGCTCCGCTTGCTGATTTGCGGGAGGAAATTTACAACCAAATCTAGGAGGAACCAATATGTTACTCAACATTACACAGAATTTTCGCTCGATGTTCCGCGAGTATGATGTTCGCGGGCGCACCAGTGAGGAGGAACTCAATAATAGTAACGTCGGCGCGATTATCGCGGCTTTCGCGGTGTTTCTGGAGCGCAGGGGCGTTTCTAAGGCCGTTGTCGGCTATGATAGCCGCGAGTGTTCACCGGGGTTTTATACAGCCGCGATTGACGCGCTCGTCGCGGCGGGGCTTGAAGTTATAGGGCTTGGTCTGTCGCTGTCTCCGGTTACGTACTTCGCGCAGCATTATCTTGACGCGAACGGAGCCGTTATGATTACCGCGAGCCATAATCCCGACGGCTGGAGCGGGTTCAAGCTTGCCTACAGAAAATCGCTTACGCTGTCTAAGGACGATATACAGGAGCTTCTGAAAATAGTCGAGAGCGGCGAAACCTTAACTAAATCCGGCGGGACATACCGCGAGGTAAATGTCCGCGACGCGTACTTAGACCAGCTTGTTTCGCGCGTCAAGCTCAATCCCGCTAATCTCCCCCGCGTTGTCATTGACGCGGCTAACGGAGGCGCGGGTGTTTTCGCCTACGAAGCCCTGCACCGGCTCGGCTGTCTGACGTTTCAGCTGAACTGTGACGCTGATACGAGTTTCCCGCGCTATTTCCCTAATCCGAGCGATATTAAGGCACGTGAACTGCTTAAAAAGACGCTCTTGCACCCCTATATCAAGGCCGATATCGCGATTTCCTTTGACGGCGACGGCGACAGGATAGGCGTACTCGACGAAAAGGGCGAGAACGTCTGGGCTGATAAGCTCCTCCTGCTTCTGACCGCCGCGCGGCTCAAAGAAAAGCCGGGCGCTACCGTGGTTTTTGACGTGAAGTGTACGCAGGGTCTTGCCGACTACCTCAACGAAAACGGCGGCAAGCCGGTAATGTGGAACACAGGTCACAGCTACATCAAAGCGAAAATGCACGAAGTCGGAGCCGACCTCGGCGGCGAACGCTCCGGCCACCTCTACTTCGGCGGCGAACTCTACTGGGGCTTTGACGACGCTATTTTTGCCGCCGCGAAGCTGCTCGAGGCTATGAGCTGGGCTGATAAACCGCTCTCGGGGCTGATTGCTGATTTCCCGGCGTATTTTGTGTCGAGCGAGATTGCCGCCCCCTGCGAGGATACCGCGAAGTACATAGTCGCGGACAGGGCTAAGGCCGATTTGCTGGCTAAATACCCGGACTGTAAATACAGCACCGTCAACGGACTGAAACTATACTTCGAGGACGGTTGGGGCTTAGTACGCGCAAGCTCAAATATGCCGGAACTGGGTTTAGTGTTTGAAGCCAAAACGCCGGAAAAACTGCGCGAATACTACGACAGATTCCGCGCGGTACTCGACAGCTACCCCGAGGTTTCGAGGCACTGGCACAACGACAATTTCGCGGGGTGAAATTCCCCGTTATTGCGCGGCGGCTCGCAATAACGGGGTTTTGAGTAGGTGTATTCAAAAAGCTGTCTTTGTAGGGGACGATGCCCACATCGTCCCGCTTGGTTTTGCAGTCCTACGCGATACGTGAATTTGTGCAACTCTTGGGGCGATGTGGGCATTGCCCCCTACAGACGTGACGTATCCGTATAACCCCCGCCGAAGCGGACGCAACCTACGTCCAAACTTTCGTCTCTGATCTTTGATATTTGATAACTGTTATTTGGTATTAACAATGCACTACAAGCAGTATAAGCATATCCTGTCGCCGTCGGGGGGTATGAACCTTTACCGGGGCTGTACTCACGGCTGTATTTACTGCGATTCGCGGAGCCGCTGTTATCAGTTTGACCACGATTTTGAGGATATCGAGGTCAAGACGGGTTCGGCTGAAATGCTAGAGACCGAGCTTCGGCGCAAACGCAAACGCTGTATGATTGGAACGGGAGCGATGTGCGACCCGTATTTGCATTTGGAGGAGACCTTGCTCGTCACGCGCCGAAGTCTGGAGCTTATCGAAAAGTACGGCTTCGGGCTTGCTATCCAGACTAAATCGACGCGTATACTGCGCGATTTGGACTTGCTGGAGGCTATAAACGAAAAGGCGAAATGCGTCGTGCAGTTCACGCTGACGACCTTTGACGACGAGCTTTGCGGAATAGTAGAACCTAATGTTTCGCGCACTTCCGAGCGTATTGCCGCGCTAGAAATTCTGAAAAAGCGCGGTATACCCACCGTCGTGTGGCTCACACCCCTTTTGCCGTGGATTACAGACAGCGTTGAAAATCTAAACGGTATTTTAGACGCCTGTATTGAAACGGGCGTTAAGGGTATATTAAACTTCGGCTTCGGGGTAACGCTTCGCGAGGGCGACCGCGAATATTTTTATTCAAAGCTGGACGCTCACTTCCCCGGGCTGAAACGGCGCTATATAAGCACCTTCGGCAATTCTTACCAGTGTATGAGTGATAACAACGCCTTGCTTCACCGCGTGTTCCTTGAAAAAACCGCGCGGAGCGGGATACTTAATTCTAACGATGAAATATTTGCCTATTTACATAAATTTGAAACAAAAAACGCGGAACAGCTAACAATGTTCTGAAATAATGAGGTATAAAAAATGGCGACCTACCCGCTGCCGCGCAGGATTTGGCGTATACTTTACCCCGCTATAATATTTCTTGTCCTGATAAACGCCGTGACAATAGGCGCGATGGTGCTTTTTAGCGAGTGGCTTGATATAATGTGGTGTTCCGCAATAGGCGACCTGTTCGCGGGGGCGGCTCTTGTGCCGATATGGTTAAAGGAGCGCGGGGATAACGGCGGCTACACAAACGCGCGCTCTGTCCCGGTTCTTCTCCTCACGGCGGGACTAATGGTCGGAGGCTGGTTTTTATTCATCGGTTTTACGGGCGTGACGGATATAGTCAACCGCTTTTTCCCGGAGTATATGGAACTAAATAACTCGATAATTTACGAGGGGACGTTTTTGTCGCAATTAGCCGCGTTCGTGATAATGGGGCCGGTAGTCGAGGAAATCTGCTTCCGCGGGATAATTCTGAAGCGTATGCTGAAGTGGCTCCCCGCCTGGGCGGCGATTTTGATACAGGCCGCGTTATTCGGCGCGGTACATATGAACCCTTTCCAAAGCCTGTACGCCGCGTGTATCGGCCTGCTGTTCGGTGTAATCTACACGCGCTTCCGCTCGGTTCTGGTAAATATCGCCGCGCATTTCGCGTTTAACTTTACGCAGGTTTTAATAACGGCGACAATCTACCGAACGCAAGAGACGCCGGCAACTCCGGACGAAACCGGCGACTTCATAGGCAGTCTGATATTTTTAGCAATAGGCGTAGTAGTATTCGCAGGCTTCGGCTTCTTCCTGCTAAAGCAAAAGCGAGCGGTAAAAATAGAGCCGGAGGGCGGCGGCTACGCGTTGTAAAAACGCAACAACACGTAGGGGCGGGTTTCAAACCCGCCCTCCTCCGTAAATTCCTCTCTTGGGAGGGGTGCCGCCATAGGCGGCGGGGTGGTTCCCCCGTTTTTGTCGCGCGCGGACGCGTCCCGCGTCCACCGTCCCGGCGCAATGCGCCGGGACAGGGCTGGGCGTCGCCCAGCCCGTCTTTGCGAAGCCGCCACCGCACTTGCGATACGTAGTTAATGATATGCGGCGAAGCAATCCAGGGTTGACGTAGTATCCTGCGATACGTCCGTATGTTGTCCCCCCGGCACTGGATTGCTTCGCGCCTATACGCACTACGTATCGCAAGTGCGGCGGCGCTCGCAAAGACGGCGCACGGCGCCGGGACGGTGGACGCGCAGTGCGCGGGGACGTTGGACGTAAGACGTAAGACGGGGGAAGGGCGGGTTTGAAACCCGCCCCTACGTACCGTTGCGTCAATTTATACACCGCCGCCCTACAAAGCACTCACTTCACAGGCGACCACTCTTGCGTCAGGCATTTTTTGCAGCTGTCGCATTTTTTGTTTGCGTCGTAGATACACTGGCCGGGGCCGTTGTAGAACATTTCAAACTCTTTGCCCTCCATTTTATACGTTCCGCCGAACATTCCCTGCATACAGGCCGCCTGGAAAAATACCGGCTTGTCAACGCGTATAAAATTCAGCGGACAGTGCTGCACTCCCGCCGGGATACGTACTATCGTCGGCTCCGTTATGACATACTCCTCCATCTCCTCGCCGATTGTGAGCGAGATTTCAGCGTCAAACTCGAACACGTTCGGGAACGTGCCGCCGAGGAATATCAAATATTCGTCGACGTTATGTATATGCGGGGAGCGGTCGAGGAAAAAGGGCTTGACGAAAATCTGAAACCCGACGTTGTACTTAGCCCCGGGAATCTGCGATGCGCCGCGGAAATAGGCCTGCGGAGAGTATACAAAATCAGTCCCCACGCCCTCCGCGGAAGCCTCGTTGTACTCGGGCTTGAACTTGTACACCAGTTGCTCGTAAATGCGTGCCATAATTAGTACCTCCGTTTTTTTTGATGTATCTATAGTGTAACATATAGTTAGGGAAATAACAAGTATCTTTTACAAATAACAAGTATCAAATATCAAATATCAGAGACGATGGTTCAGATAACAGTTAGCAAATATCCGATATCAGAGACGGGGGGTTGGACGGGGGTTGTCGCCCTACAAATCCTGCGCGTTCATTTTGGCTATCGCGCGTCGCTTTTTTATTCGCAGGCGGAAAAATATGTATACCGTGGCTAACACCGCCGTCGGGATATTGAAAAGCAGGAACAGCGTTGAGAACTCTTTGAGCCACTTGTCGAAAAACTCGCCGAAGGGGTTCCAGTACGTCAGCCCCAGCGCGAAAAATGTCGCAACTACAAACGAGATTATCGGCAAAATCAAGCCAAGCCCGCCGCGCTCGCTCCGTGACAGGAATATTTGCACCGCCCCGAAACCGAGGGAGCTTATTATTAGGAATGTTATTAGCATAATGTGTCCTTTCGTGTTGTAGCGATTATTCCAAATCCTGCGCGTTCATTTTGTCTAAACGTTTCCGCGCCTTTTGCTTCTCGCGGCAGGCGGCGTATATCGCGAGCAGTATCACCGTCGGGATATTGCACAGCAGGAACGTTATAATTTTCACGAATATATCGTTTTCAAAACCTTCGGGTTTAGTAACGGTCAGCATAATAGCTGCCAGCGAAACGCAGAACTGTATAAACGGCAGCACAAGCCCCGGCCACTTACTTTCGCGCTCCGACAGGAATATTTGCAGGAAAAAGCCGCCTACAATCAAAACGCCGGTTATAACGAGCGGTATTATTGTCATTTTCATTCACCCTTAACTTTCTTGTACTCGGCAATCAGCACCTTGGCGGTGTCAAAGTCGAGTTTGTCATTGACCGCGAGTCGCTTCACGAGCGCGATATACGGCTCGTTCGACGTATCGTCGTTGATTTTGATTTTCTGGATTAGCCTGTCAAGCCGCAGCCGCACGGTAGGATACGTAACGCCGTACTGCTTCGCAATCTCCTTAAGCGAGCCGGACGCAAGCAGGAACCGCTTGATAAACGCCAAGTCCTCGTCCTCAAGATTAACTATCCAGTCCGGAACAGTTTCAACACGCAAAGGCACACACCTCCTCTTTAATAATATTAAGTATATACCTAAATATTGTTAAAGTCAATAGGTAAAATGAGTTTTATTTTTATTACGTAGGGGCGGGTTTCAAACCCGCCCTCCCCCGTCCCGCGTCCACCGTCCACCGTCCACCGTCCCGGCGCCGTGCGCCGTCTTTGCGAGCGCCGCCGCACTTGCGATACGTAGGACGTATAGGCGCGCGGCAATCCAGTGCCGGGAGGACAACATACGGACTACGTATCGCAGGTGCCTACGTCAACCCTGGATTGCTTCGCCGCATATCATTAACTACGTATCGCACGTGGGGTGGCGGCTTCGCAAAGACGGTGCGCCGGGCCGGTGGACGGGGGTGCGTCCGCGCGGCGGGGAAACCACCCCGCCCCTGCGGGGGCACCCCTCCACAGAGGGGATGGGGTTTGAACGTAGGTTAC
>JAISJH010000051.1 GCA_031261635.1 Oscillospiraceae bacterium | reverse complement strand
CGTATTCCGTAAACCTCGTCCAAACTAAAAAAGCCCCCTTCCGCAGAAGGGGGAGCGCCCGCAGGCGCGGGGGTTGTACCCTCGCAACCCACGTCCTACCTTCCAAAGCCCCCCTCTTTAGAGAGCGCACGTGCCGCCCGCAGGCGGCGGGGGGTGTATTCGCAATGACGAGGGTTTACGGGGGAGGGCGGGTTTGAAACCCGCCCCTACGAGCCGCAACACCAATTTGACAATCCCGCTTCCCCGTCCTAATTATCAATTATCAATTATCAATTGCGCGTCACTTCGCGGGTTATTTTTGCCCCTAGCGCTGTTAAATCGCGCTCTATTGATTCGTAGCCTCTGTCTATGTGTTGCAGTTGCGCCACGTGGCTTACTCCTTCGGCTGACAGGGCGGCTATTACCAGCGCCGCGCCTCCGCGCAGGTCTGTTGATTGCAGGCTTGCGCCTTTTAGTTTTTTTACTCCGCTGACTATCGCGGTTTTGCCCTCTGTTTTAATTGAGGCTCCCAGACGGCGCAGTTCCTCGCAGTGCCTGTAGCGGTTTTCAAATATGTTCTCGACAAAGGCCGTGTTGCCCCCGGCTTTCAGACAGGCCGCCATTAGCGGAGCCTGCGCGTCAGTAGGAAAGCCGGGATAGGGCGCGGTTTCGATAGGTTTAGCCGAAGTTAAGCCGCGCCCCTTATGAACATTCGAGATAACGCGTATGTTGCCGCCGCTGACGCTTATATCTACGCCCATTTGACGCAGGGCCTCGGTAATCGGACTGACGTGTTCGGGGAAAACGTTTTCGAGCGTAATGTCGCCCCCGGTAGCGGCGGCCGCCGCCATATATGTCGCGCAAACTATGCGGTCGGGAATAATGCTGTGTTCTATGTAAGCCGCACCGCCGCCGGCAGTACCCGTGACGGTTATAATGCCGCTGCCGACGCCGCCGATTACCGCGCCGGTTTTTGTCAAAAACTCCGCTAAATCGCGAATTTCCGGCTCGCGGGCGGGATTGATGATTATAGTCGTGCCTTGGCACCGCGCCGCTACGAGAAGCGCGTTCTCTGTCGCTCCGACGCTCGGCGTGGGAAAGTGGATTTCGCAGGGTTTCAGCTTGTTTGAAACGGAGCAGGACAGGTTGCCGCCCTCGTCGCGGATAGCCGCGCCAAATTTTTTGAGAGCCTCCAAATGCAGGTTAATAGGGCGCGGACCAAGTTCGCAGCCGCCGGGGGAGCTTATTTCAGCCTTCCCGCAGCGCGCGAGGATTGCCCCGAGGAAAACCACCGAGGAGCGCATTTCACGCATCAGTCCGTCAGGAATGTCAAACCTGTCAAGCGTTGCCGCGTCAATGGTAACGTCCGACCCCTCGCGCGTCACCGTACAGCCTAAATGCTCCAGTATACGTATAGTCACCTGAACGTCGGAGAGTTTAGGGCAGTTATGAATAACGGTAGTACCCCGTACCAGCAGCGAAGCCGCCATAATAGGCAAAACACTGTTTTTTGCCCCGTGAATCCGTAAGCCGCCGTCAAGCGGAAAAGCCCCTGTAACGCGCAATACTTCCATAGCTATCACCTCCCGCCATACTATGCACGGGAGGTGATAACTGTGTAACTGTTATTTCAGTTGGCAGTTAGCAAATATCAGATATCAAAGACGAGAGTTTGGACGTGGGTTGCGGCACCCCCCGCGCCTGCGGGCGCACCCCCCTCTAAAGAGGGGGGCTTTAGAGGGTTAGGACGGGGGTTGCGCGGGCGCGTCCCCCGTCCTGCCCACGTCCCGGCGCAGTGCGCCGTCTTTGCGAAGCACCGGTACGCTTGCGATACGTAGGGTGTTACAGGTGCGAAGCAATCCAGTGCCGGGAGCGTAACATACTGTCTTGGGTTTCCGGCACTGGATTGCCGCGCCGGTCTCATTGGTACGTATCGCAAGCGTTCCGCGGCTCGCAATGACGGGCTGGGGCTTGCGCCCCGCCCCCGCGCCGTGCGCGGCGTGCCCCCGTCCAAACCAATCGTCTCTGATATTTGATATTTGATAACTGTTATTTAACAATTGACAAATGCCTATAAATATTGTATAATTAACCAAATCAGAGGGCTACACAGTATCGGAGGGTTTTACTATATGGCGAATAAATCGGCGTTTCGGCGTTCCGCTAAGGCGCTTCCTCGCAATGCTTCTAAGCCGCTTCCGCGCAGGGCTGTTACGCTCTCGCAATGTATGATTGTCAAGAATGAGGAAGCTAACATCAAGGCCGCGCTTGACTGGGCGCGGGACATCTGTATTGAGCAGATAGTCGTTGACACGGGTTCGACCGACCGAACGGTTGAAATAGCCGAGAGCCTCGGGGCAAAGGTTTTACACTTCGACTGGTGCGACGATTTCGCTAAGGCTAAGAATTTCGCGATTGACGCGGCAAGCGGCACCTGGATATCCTTTTTCGACGCGGACGAAACGCTTACGCCCGCGGACGCGGCTAAGGTCATACCTCTGATTGAAAAGGCCGGGCGCGATACTAATTACAAATGCGCCGTACTGAACACGCAGATTATCGACCTCAACGACAAGGGCGATATAATCATAACGCGGGTCATCGGGCGGCTTTTCAGAAACATTCCGGATATACGCTATATCGGACGCGTTCACGAACACATTAACATTAACACGGATATGTACGACATCAAGACGACTTACGAGATTACAGCCCGGCACACGGGCTATTCGGAGAGCGCCTACGCCGACGGAAGCAAAATCGAGCGCAATCTGAAACTTCTGCGCCTCGACCTTGCGGAAAAGCCGGACGACATTATCGTCAAGGCCTACCTTATGGAGTCGCTTCTCGTAACAAAAAAGCCGGAGGACACCGCCGAGGCCATTATATACGCGAGGGAGGTCGCCGTTACGCCCTTGCCCTACGACTACGAAAAACTGCGGCGTTCGGCTATTATCACGCTGTGCATTGAATATTCGGGCAGCGAGGAAACGGAGGACGACGCTCTGTACTATTCAAAGCTCGGCTACGAACTCTACCCCGAGTGCGCTGATTTAGTCTACCTGCGCGGAGTTTTCCTCCTGCTGTCGGACGCTACCGCGGAGGCTCAAAAGCTACTCAACAAAGCGGAGGATATGCTTCGCGCGGATACGCTAGCTACGGAGTCGGTCGTTCTTGTAAAGGACGTGTTCAAGCTCTTTTTCTATCAGATGCAGTGCGCCCAAAAGCTCAACGACCTGCCGCGCATAATGCATTACGCAACGCTAATGCTTCGGCAGGACAAGTATCAGAAAGGCATTATCCGCCCGTATATGCATACGCTGTTAAGTACGGGAACAGGCGTAACGGAGGTGCTGGAACTGCTTATGAAACTGTACGGAATAGCGCCCGGGTTGCCGGTTACGCAGGAAAGTCTGCGCGATAAACTTTTTCTCATTGCCGCCGCGAAAGATATCACCGGCAATCCCCAGGCAGTGCCGGAGAGTTCAGACCTCCTCAAAGCTCTGCGCGACCTCATTAGCGCGGAGGATTTAGCGTATTTGAAAGGCGGAGATAATGAAAGCGAGATTTAACAACAGCTACTTCAAAACCGGGCTGACGGCCTTTATCGTAATTGCCGCTTCACTGCTGTTTTTTACCTTACTGAGCCGCTGGTCGGGTATATTTGAACACGCGCGGAACTTGCTCGCTATGCTAAACCCCGTCTGGGCGGGTATTATCCTCGCCTATCTGCTTACGCCGATAATGGTAAGCTGCGAGCGGGCGTTTCTGCTGCCGTTCGCGAAAAGTATCTGCAAGCAGGAAAAAAAGGCGCGTAAACTGTCGCGGGCTTTAGGCGTAATCTGCGCCCTCGCTATACTTATTCTAATCGTAGCGGGCTTTATGCAGCTCGTTCTGCCGAGCGTCGTTGACAGCGTGGAGCGTCTGATGTCCAATATGGACCGCTATGTCAACGCTATACGCAACTGGGTTATGATAACCTTCGCGACAGATACAGACCTCGAGGACACGGCCGTCAACTGGATAAACACGGCGTTCCGCTATATACGCTCCTGGCTTGAAACGAGCGTACTGTCACGCGCCGACTCTATCGCCGCGAGCATTTCCTCCGGCGTTATATCCGTCATACAAATGGTTATAAACATTATCATTGGCATAATAGTATCAGCCTATCTGCTGTTCAGCAAAGAGCATTTCGCGGCTCAAATAAAAAAGTCGCTGTATTCCCTCTTGCCGAACGGCGTTGTCAACCGCGTAATTCGCGGGGCGCACGAGATACATCACCTGTTCGGAGGCTTCCTGCGCGGTAAAATCCTCGCTTCGTTCATCGTGGGCGCAATCTGCGCCGTGTTTATGGCGATTGCGCGTATGCCCTATATCGCGCTGATTGCTATACTTATCGGCATTACGAACGTCATACCCTTTGTGGGGCCGTTCATAGGCGCGGTGCCGAGCGCGCTTCTCCTCCTGCTCGATAACCCCGTCAACTGCCTCATATTCGTGATATTCATAATCGCCCTGCAAACTTTTGACGGCTACATTTTAAGCGCAAAACTAATCTCAAACTCAACCGGCCTAAGCGGCTTCTGGGTAATAGTCTCAATCTTTATAGGCGGCGGCTTACTGGGCTTCGTAGGTATGATAATAGGCGTCCCGATATTCGCCGTCCTATACCAAATAGCCCGGACGGCAATGCGAAAACGCCTCGAAAAGAAAAAACTCCCCGTAGCGACAAGCGCATACGAGAACGGAGAAACGTATTAGTTCAAATAACAGTTAGCAAATATCAAATATCAGAGACGAGGGTTTGGACAATTGACAATTGATAATTGATAATTGATAATTACGGGGGTTTGGACGGGGGTTGCGGCGCGGACGGGGGTTACGTAGGGGCGGGTTTCAAACCCGCCCTTCCCCGTCATTGCGAGCCGCGCGAAGCAATCCAAGCCCAGTACCCACGTCCAAACCCGCGCCGTGCGCGGGCGCGTCCATCGTCCACCGTCCCGGCGCAGTGCGCCGGGACAGGGCAGGGCTTCGCCCTGCCCGTGGTGCGCCCTCCGGCGCACCGTCTTTGCGAAGCCGCCACCGCACTTGCGATACGTAGTTAATGAAATGCGGCGAAGCAATCCAGGGTTGACGTAGGCACCTGCGATACATACGTATGTTGTCCCCCCGGCACTGGATTGCTTCGCACCTGTAACATTGTGCGTATCGCAAGCGTACCGGTGCTTCGCAAAGACGGCGCACGGCGCCGGGACGTGGGTAGGACGGGGGACGCGTCCGCGCACGGCGCAGGGAACCACCCCGGCGCTACGCGGTGCGTTCCCTCCCAAGAGGGGAATTTACGGGGGAGGGCGGGTTTGAAACCCGCCCCTACGAAACCCCGTCCAAACCCACGTCCTATTCCCCTCTTGGGAGGGGTGCCGCCCGCAGGCGGCGGGGTGGTTTCCCCCGCAGGGCGCAACCCACGTCCAATCCATCGTCTCTGATTCCAATCCATCGTCTCTGATATTTGATATTTGCTAACTGTTAACTGAACTACCGTCTCTGATATTTGATATTTGATAACTGTTAACTGTCAAAGACCGATGTCTTTGCGATATCTCATACCCTCGAAGTGTATCGCTTTTAGCGCGTTGTAGGCTTTATCTCTTGCATCTTGGGGGCTTGACGCTGTTGCCGTTGCCGTCAGAACTCTGCCGCCGGAGGTTATTAGCGCGCCGTTTGCACTTCGGGCTGTTCCGGCTTGGTAGATTGTCGCGCCCTTTGCTTCGGCCTCCGCTATGCCTGTAATTTCGTAGCCTTTTGCGTAGTCGCCGGGGTAGCCGCCGCTTGCCGCCACTACGCAGCAGCTATACGCGGGTTCCCACTCGATGTTTATGTCCGCGAGCCGCCGCTCTGTTACCGCGAGCATAATCTCCAGCAGGTCGGTTTTTAATAGTGGCAGAAGCGTCTGGCACTCGGGGTCGCCAAAACGCGCGTTGTATTCTATGACTTTAGCCCCCTCCGGCGTTAGCATTAGCTCGAAGTATATAACGCCCCTGAACGTCCGCCCCTCTTTATTCAGCGCGTCAATAGTGGGATAGGTGATAGTCCGCTCAATCTCCGCGAGAAGTTCGGGGGTAAGGTCGGGAACGGGGCTGATTGCCCCCATACCGCCTGTGTTAGGCCCCTCGTCGCCGTCGTAGGCGCGTTTATGGTCGCGCGAAGTCGGCATAAGCGACACGGTTTTACCGTCAGTAAAGGCAAGTACCGTAGCCTCCCTGCCGCTCATAAACTCCTCGACGACGATTGTTGCCCCCGCCGCGCCGAATTTCGCTCCCGAGGTCAGTTCGTCGATGAACGCTTCGGCCTCCTCGAACGTTTGAGCTACCGCGACGCCTTTTCCGAGAGCAAGCCCGTCGGCTTTTACGACTATCGGCAGGTTTTGCGAGCGGACGTAGGCTTTCGCGTCCCCGCCCTCCGTGAACGTTTCGTACCGCGCAGTCGGTATCGCGTACTTTTTCATCAGACCCTTTGAAAAGGCTTTGCTGGCCTCTATGTAGGCCGCCGCCTTTGTGGGGCCGAACGAGGCTATGCCGCTCTCCGTCAGCGTATCGACTAAACCGAGCGCGAGCGGGTCGTCGGACGCGACAACGCAATAGTCTACGCCGTTCTCTTTGCAGAGCGTGACTACCGCGTCAATTTCAGTGGCCTTAACCGCCGGAAAACAAGTTGCGATTTCCGCCATTCCGGCGTTACCGGGGATAGCGAAAAGTTCCGAGCATTTGGGTGATTTAGACAAAGCAACGCAGAGGGCGTGCTCACGTCCCCCGCTGCCGATTACGCAAATCTTCATAGTTATGCCGCTTGTTCTTCGAGCTTGAGAATTTCTTTGCCGTTATAGTATCCGCAACTTCTGCAAACTCTGTGCGGAACGTGCGGTTCTCCGCAATGCGAACAGGCGACGAGCGTCGGCGGGGTGAGTTTCCAGTGCGAACTGCGGCGTTTGTCGCGGCGTGATTTTGATACTTTAGACTTTGGTACAGCCATAATGTCCTCCAAAAAATGTTTCTATTGTGAAATAATGTAAGCGATAAACGGTTGCTATGCGACGCAGGTGGGGCAAAGCGTTATCGTCGGCTCCTGCAAAACATACTCGGAGCGCAGAATTTCCGACACGTCAAGCTCGCCGCCGCTTATGAGGTAATAATCGGGGTTGTCGGTATCCTCCAGCTCGTCCGTAAGCGCCGCCCTGATAGGTATTTCGCCGCACTGGCTAAACTCCGCGCCGCAACGGTCGCACAGGAACTTACCGCTGACGGTAAGCGCCGCGAGAAGCAAAAACCCGGAGGCCTTGTGCGTTACGCTGCCCTTTGCGAACGGAGCGCGGCTCCAGGCGATTACGCCGATAACGTCCGACGGAACCCAGTCAAGATTTGTCTCAAAAGGGATACTGCCCAAACTGTCAAGAATTTTGCGTATGTCAAGCGCCATTAAATTCTAAACCTCACCCGCGAACTGATAACTCTAAAATTATAGCACAACCGCAAGATATTGTCAAGAGGGTTTTTCAAATAACAGTTATCAAATATCAAATATCAGAGACGTTAGTTCAGTTAACAGATATCAAATATTAGATATCAGAGACGAAGGTTTGGACGGGGGTTACGTCCTGCGTCCTGCGTCCCGGCGCCGTGCGCCGTCTTTGCGAGCGCCGCCGCACTTGCGATACGCAGGACGTTACAGGCGCGAAGCAATCCAGTGCCGGGAGCGCAACATACGGACTACGTATCGCAGGATACTACGTCAACCCTGGATTGCTTCGCCGCATATCAAGGGTACGTATCGCAAGTGCGGTGGCGGCTTCGCAAAGACGGGCAGGGCTTCGCCCTGCCCTGTCCCGGCGCAATGCGCCGGGACGGTGGACGGAGTTACGTCCGCGCACGGCGCGGGGTGGGCGGGTTTGAAACCCGCCCCTACGTACCCCGCAAGGCGCAACCCACGTCCAAACCCTCCAATGCCCCCCTCTTTAGAGGGGGGTGCCGCCTCAGCGGCGGGGGGTGCCGCAACCCACGTCCTAACCATCGTCTCTGATATCTGATATTTGATAACTGTTATCTGAATCATCGTCTCTGATATTTGATATTTGATAATTATTAACTAAGCTCATTCTTCATCGCCTCAACCGCTTCGCGGGCGGCTTTGCCGTAGTTTGTTGTGCCGGCTTGCTTCCAGGCTCCTATTATGCCTCTTGATGAGTTTACTATATAGCCGCCGCCCTGCGCGTCGCGGGCTTTTTCTATGTCGCTTGCCGCGCCGCCCTGCGCTCCGTAGCCGGGGATTAGGAAGAACGTGTCGGGGTACTTTTCGCGCAGTTCGCGCAGCTGCGCCGGGTGCGTCGCGCCTACTACGAAGCCTACGTTGTCCGTTGGGTAGTTGGCGTTCAGCATTTCCGCTACACGTAAATAAACCGACTCGCCGTTATCCGTTATGAGGTCTTGCAATTCCTTTGACGAGGGGTTTGACGTTTTTACAAGGGCGAACAGCGACTTTCCCTTAGCCTTTGCAAGCTCGGCAAAGGGGGCTATTCCGTCGCTTCCCAAGTAGGGATTGACGGTCAGACAGTCGGCGGGGTAGCCGCCGCCCAAATACGCCTCGGCGTAAGCTTCGGCGGTTGTTCCTATGTCTCCGCGTTTCGCGTCGAGGATAACGTACAGCCCGCGCAACGCGGCGTGTTCGCAGACCTCGTACAAAACGTCCGCGCCGCTTGCCCCCAGACGCTCAAAATACGCCGACTGCGGTTTTACAGCGGGAACCAAATCGCAAACGCTGTCGATTATGCTCTTGCAAAAGTCTGTGACAGCGACACCCGGCGGCAGTACGCCGGGCATAGGGTCGAGACCGACTACGATTGGAGCTTGCTTCTCCGCGATTAGCGAGCGCAAACGTGTGAATGACATTAGTATGTGTTCCTCCAAATAGTAAATTTGCGTAGCCGCTTTCCGTATTCCTTATAGCGTTTCGTTCATCGCGCCGGTTCTGTAGCCTTTCAAATCCAGCGCGGTGAACGCGAAGCCTATTTTCTTGAACGCCGCGTAAACGTCCGCGCGCTTATAGGGGCTTATTAGCTCGTCGAAACCCTCCGCGTCCGTTTCTATCCGCGCGAGCGTGCCGTGGTGCCGCACTCGTACCTGTTTAAGCCCTAGGTCAAGCAGGTACTGTTCCGCGTTATCCACCTGCCGTAGTTTCTCGGCAGTAATTTCCTCGCCGTAGGGGAAACGGCTCGACAGGCAGGCGAAGGAGGGCTTATCCCAGGTAGACAGCCCGAGTTCTTTGGACTTCGCTCGAATGTCGCTTTTTGTAAAACCCGCCTCGCGAAGCGGCGAGCGTATCCCGCGCTCCTCAACGGCCTTCAAGCCGGGGCGGTAGTCGCCGTTGTCGTCGAGGTTCGAGCCTTCGGCGATTTCCGCTATGCCCTCCTGTTCGCAGATTTCGCGGATTTCCGTGAACAGCCCGGTTTTGCAGAGGTAACAGCGGTTTTTGGGGTTATGCGAAAAGCCCTCGATGGCAAGCTCCTCGCTGTCGCAGGTGATGTGGCGTATGCCACGCTCCGCGCAAAAGGCCTTGGCGGCGTTGAGTTCACGCGTCGGGAATGACAGCGATTTCGCCGTAACGGCAATGGCCTTATCGCCGAGAGCCTCCCGCGCGGCGGTAAGCAAAAACGTGGAATCAACCCCGCCGCTAAAAGCAACAGCGACAGAGCCGTAAGCGCGAATGATATCAAGCAGGGTATCGTATTTTGGGGTCATAGTAAGTTACTCCTGTACGCTCGTTTCTGTTAATAATACCACAATTTTCGTATGCTGTCAATGCGTAAAAACGGAGAATGGGACGCGCCCGCGCACGGCGCGGGGGTGGGCGGGTTTGAAACCCGCTCCTACGTTTATTGCACGACCCGCAACCCTCGTCCAAACCTTTCGTCTCTGATATCTGATATTTGCTAACTGTTAACTGAACCATCGTCTCTGATATTTGATATTTGATAACTGTTAACTTTCAAAAAATATGTAATATATACTTGACATTTTGACTGATATAGTTTATAATATGTCGTGAGGTGATGATTATGGCGAAAAACTTAGCGCTTAAGAGCGCTCGTGCCGCTCGCGATTTGTCGCAGCAGCAGCTTGCGGACATCGTGGGCGTTACCAGGCAGACTGTCAACGCGATTGAAAAGGGCGACTACAACCCCTCGGTGAAACTCTGTATCTCTATTTGCCGGACGCTCGGCAAAACACTCAACGACTTATTTTGGGAGGACGAACAATGAAAAAATACGAACAGGGCTTTGACGAAAGGCAACGGGCGATTCGCGGGGAATGTTATATGCACTCGCTGTGGCTTCTGATTGTCCTTATATGCCTCAACGCTTTTACGAACATACGCTGGACGGAACTGCCTGAGCTTTCCTATCTGGCGATTTGCGTTTTTGTTCTTGTGTTCAGTTCGTTTGAAATGCTTCTGCGCGACGTCGCGTTTGACTTGAAAGGACGGTATAAGTGGGAGGTTGGCTTTGGCGCGGTTGTATCGCCGCTTTTGATTATTTTTGCGTTTTACTTCCGCGCTAAGGGTCAAACGTTCCTCGCGGACGGCGTGTTAAGCGCGAACGGCGTATGTTTCGCGGCGGCGCTAATGCTTTTCGCGCTGTCAATACTCGCGCTTATAAAAATGCGTGTGCGAAAGAAAAGCGCGGAGTAGCGCCTACCTATACGCCGCGCCGTCCGCGTCAAGCGTTTGCAGTCTTGTCACGCGCCAGAAATCCGGCTCTAAGGCTTCGGCTATGTGGGTCGGATTTAGCTTTGTCGGGAGGGCGTTCAGCGTTAGTTCGTAGCCTCCGTCAATGCGCGACCACGTTGCTCCGGCGAAATCTAGTAGTTCTAAGCGGGGAGTTTTACCGTCGTAGAATAGTTCTATTTTTATATCAAGGTAGCGCAAATCCCCCGGTTTCTTTATCGGCAGGTTTGCCGACAGCACCGTTAGGCCGCTTGGGAGCGCGTTATTCAAGCGCTCACATAAGCCGGAGAAGCCGAAGTCGTCCGCCAGTGTCACGTCAAGTAGTTCGCAATAGCTCGCGTGACCGAGCGGGCAGGGGAGGACTATTGATATAATCGGGTGCGGATTAAAGCCCTCGGAGTATTTGAGCGCGATACCGGCGCGGGAGAACGCCCTGCGAAAAACCTCCATAGTGTCAAGGTGCGACAGATAGCGCGCCTTGCCGGTTTTACTGTAGACAAAGCGGCATTTACGCATTTTGACCCTCCCCCGTCTCTGTTATCTGTTCACTGTTAACTGTTAATTGTTCCCGCCACAAGGCAAAGTCGAAAAACTCGTCCCAGGCCTGCGGTCCCCTGCTCTTTTGAGCTACAGCCAATAATGCAGGGGCGAGGTCACTTTTCCCTTGCGCCAACAGGTATTCTATATGGCTCACGCGGGCATCGTGCCAGCGAAAACGTATATGTTTATCCCGCAAAATGTCGCGCAGGAGCCGCTGTTTGCGCTCCAGTTCCTCAATCGGGTTTTGCGGCTCGTTTTCAAAGGGCGTGCGCGGTTTTGGTACGAAACAGCTCGCGCTGACCGTGATATTGACGCGCTTTGAGCCGCAACGGAGGATTTTGTGCGCTAAATCGGCGATTGCGTGTAGGTCGTCGTCCGTTTCGCCGGGCAGACCTATCATAAAGTAGAGTTTTACACTGGTATGCCCCGCCGCGAAGGCCGTCGTACAGGCCGTCAAGATATCTTCCTCGGAGAGGTTTTTGTTGATGTGGTCGCGCAATCTCTGACTTCCCGCTTCCGGCGCGAAAGTTAAACCGCTCTTGCGCGTCTGCTGTACTTTATCTAACAAATCAAAGGTAAAACTGTTAGCCCGGAGCGAGGGCAATGACAAGTTGATATACCGCGGCTTGCAGTAGTCAAGCAGAGTGTCGGTCAGTTCGCCGAGTTCGGGGTAATCGCTTGTTGACAGCGAGGACAAATTGACCTCTTTACAGCCCGAATGTTTCAGGCTCGCTATGGCCTGCCGCGCCGCGACTTCAGCCGATTTATAGCGCACCGGGGCGTTTGTAAAACAGGCCTGGCAGAATTTGCAGCCGTTAGGACAGCCGCGCATAATCTCCTGAACCGTGCGGTCGTGGATAACCTCCGTAGAGGGGACTACGGGAGCCGTCGGATACACCGAGGTATTGAGGTCGCGGACGGCGCGGCGTTTTACAGCGCGGACATTTCCCTCAAATACCGGCACATATACCCCCTCAATTTCCGCGAGTTCGCGCAGTAAACGCGTTTTCCCGAAGCTCCTGTATTTGCGGTAGCAGTCAATCAGTTCGACTATAACGTCCTCGCCGTCGCCGATTACCGCTAAATCTATAAACTTAGAAAAAGGTTCGGGGTTGACCGTGCAAACGCCTCCGGCGATAACGAGCGGCGCGTCCTCGTCTCTGTCCGCCGCGTAGGGCGCAACGCCGCCAAGCTCTAACATATTCAGCATTGACGGATACGATAATTCATACGCAAGCGAAAAGCCGATAATCTCGCAGTCCGCTAATGCCCTGCTAGTTTCCAGAGTATACAGCGGCACTCCTGCGCTTTTCAGTTCGGCGGTCATATCCGGCCAGGGGAGGAAGCAACGCTCGCAAGCCACGCCCTCAAGCCCGTTCAGGACGGCGTACAAAATCTGTATGCCAAGGTTTGACATTCCCACCTCGTAGGTATCGGGAAAACACAGCGCAAAAGTAAGCTCACGCTCACCCTTGACAATCTCACCGTGTTCCCCGCCGATATAACGCGCCGGCTTTGTTACGCGCTGTAGGATTCGTTCTAGTTGTTGGTTCAAAATACACACCTTTTTATTAGTTAACAATTATCAAATATCAAATATCAGAGACGGGGGTTTGGACGGGGGTTACGCGGGGTAATTTGGACGAACCATTTCGTAGGGGCGGGTTTCAAACCCGCCCTCCCCGCGCAGTGCGCGGACGTAACTCCGTCCACCGTCCCGGCGCAATGCGCCGGGACAGGGCAGGGCGACGCCCTGCCCGTCTTTGCGAAGCCGGTCCTCCGCGGACGGCGAAACGCTCCCATTGTAGAATTTCGCAAGTCTATATGCGGCGAAGCAATCCAGGGTTGACGTAGACACCTACGATACGCAAGACGTATGTTGTCCCCCCGGCACTGGATTGCTTCGCACCTGTAACCTTGTACGTATCGCAAGCCTACCGGTGCTTCGCAAAGACGGCGCACGGCGCCGGGACGTAGGTTTGGACGAGGGTACTGGGCTTGGATTGCTTCGCGCGGCTCGCAATGACGGGGCGGGGCTTGCCCCGCCCCCGCGCCCTGCGCGGGGAGGGCGGGTTTGAAACCCGCCCCTACGAAATGGTGCGTCCAATTTACCCCACGTAACCCCCGTCCAAACCCACGTATTTGATATTTGATATTTGATAACTGTTAACTGATAATAACTGTTAACTGTAAACTCACATACTTGTTAGTTTTGCCCTGTAAAATTCGTCCTCAATCTCCTTGCTTGGCGGCTTGCTTATCAGCGATACTGCTACTATGCAGATTAGGGAGAATATGAACGCGGGGAGGAGTTCGTAGAGGCCGAATATCGGGTATGTTTCAGCCAGGTACGCGTTGAATACGAGCTTCCAGAGAAACACCATCGCGCCGCCGCCTAATATTCCGGCTATAGCTCCCGCCCTTGTTGTACGCTTCCAGAACAGCGAGAGGAGCATTAACGGACCGAACGCCGCGCCGAAGCCCGCCCAGGCGAAGCTTACAACGTCGAATATTTTGCTGTCAGCGTCCCAGGCTATCGCGAGGCCTACGACCGCTACGGCGGTCAGCGCGACGCGTCCGATACGCATAACCGCCGCGTCGTTCGCTTCCTTTTTCAGTATGCCCTGATAGATGTTTTTCGCTACCGCCGAGGACGCTATCAGCAGGTAGCTGTCAGAACTCGACATAGCCGCCGCGAGTATTCCCGCCATTACAATTCCCGCTAACAGCGGGTGGAACAGTATTTCAGAGAGTACGACAAAAATGTTCTCGGCGGTAGTCGCGGTATTTAACATAAGGTCAGACGGAACGAGCGCGCGCCCCAAAATCCCGACAAACACTGCCGCAATGAGCGATACAACGCACCACGCCGTAGCGATACGCCGCGCCGTAATAAGCTCGCGGGTTTTGCGGATTGCCACGAAGCGCAGAAGCACCTGCGGCATACCAAAATAGCCTAAACCCCAGGCAAGCGTTGACAGCACCGAAAGCCCGCCGTATACCGGCGCCTCTTTGGCGAAGCGCGGCGCGCCGTCTATAATCAGCTGTACCCCCGCGCCGTCTATAACCGGGCGCGCCACTCCAAAAAATTCAAGAAAACCGGGTATGTTTTTCACGTTTTCGACGACCGCGCCAATGCCGCCCGCGCTTCTAAGCCCAAATAACACCACCATCACAAGCGCGAAAATCATCAGCACCGCCTGTACGAAGTCGGTAACGCTCTCTGCCCAGAAACCTCCGAGCAACGTATACGCAAAGACAAACAGCGAGGTCATTATCAGCATCATATGGTAGCTCTGCCCGAATACCGCCTCGAATAATTTCCCGCCCGCCTTGAAACAACTCGCGGTATAGACAGCGAAAAAGACCAGTATGAACACCGACGATATAAACAGCAGTACCGGCCGCTTTTCGTGGAAGCGGTTGCTGAAAAAATCGGGTATAGTAATACTGTCGTTTGCGATAAGGGAATATTTACGCAGACGCTTCGCGACAATCAGCCAGTTGACGTATGTCCCCGCCGCAAGCCCGAGCGCCGTCCAGAAAGGGTCTGCGAGACCTGTCCAGTAGGCAAGCCCCGGGAGACCCATAAGCAGCCAGCCGGACATATCGCTCGCTTCCGCTGAAAACGCCGCAACCCAAGGTCCGAGCCCCCGCCCGCCTATGAAGTATTCGTCTACGCTGGAGCTCGCGCGCTGCGCGAAAACTATGCCGATTACAACTACAGCGGCAAGATAGAACGCCATAGATATAAGATTCTGTATCTGTTCGGGGGTCATCACGCTCTCCTTTTTTATCAGTTAATAGTTAGCAAATATCAAATATCAGAGACGTTAATTCAGTTAACAGTTATCAAATATCAGATATCAGAGACGAGGGTTATGTCAATTGACAATTGATAATGAATAATGAATAATTACGGGGATTGAACGGGGGGAGCGTCAAATTACGTAGCGGCTTGTAGGGGCAACGCACCTTGCCCCGCCCGGATTGCGTAACTCACGTCCACCGTCCCGGCGCATTGCGCCGGGACAGGGCTGGGCGAAGCCCAGCCCGTCTTTGCGAAGCCGCCACCGCACTTGCGATACGTACCCATTAAATGCGGCGAAGCAATCCAGGGTTGACGTAGTAGTCTGCGATACGTAGGACGTAGGACGTATGTTGTCCCCCCGGCACTGGATTGCTTCGCACCTGTAACGTCCTACGTATCGCAAGCGTACCGGTGCTTCGCAATGACGGGGGCTATTACACTTGCCATCACTTTTCTTTGTAAATCGTCTCGCCGGGTAGTATGTAGCCTAACTGTTTTCTTGCTATGTCCTGTTTTACGTTCGGGTCGGCGGCGGCTTCTATTTCCGCCCGCAGTACGGCGTTTGTTACCTGGATTGCTTCAAGCTCCGCTTGGAGCCTTGCCGCCTCGGCGTTGGCCTTTTGTATCTGGCTTTGCGTCTGAATCAGCCACACCGCCGATACTACGCATATCGACAGTATCACCGCCAGACTAATGCGGTTTAGTTTCGTTTTCATTCGCCTGTACCTCTTTTGCCGATTTTTGCCGCTTCGGGATTGAAACAGCGTAACTTCTCTCTATTGTATACCATTTTCGTTCATAACGCAAGAGGTTTTTTGCTTTTATGTTAACTTTTTTGCCTGTTTTAGCTCCGAACTTTACAGGAAGCACCAAATAATGGATTATAAAGCCCAGTAAATCCAGCAGCTTATCCAAAAGCCACGAAACGGGCTTTGACAGCAGCAGAAAATAAACCGCTCCGGCAGGCACAATAAACAGCAGCAGGAAAAACCGAAGCTGCCCGCCGCCGGGTCCCAGAGCCATAGCAAAAAACGCCCCGCCGCAGAGCAGGCAGTAAACTATATCGCTCGCGAGCGTAAGCAGTCCGCGCGGTACTTTCCCCGGCACCCGCGCCGTAGCGCACCTCAGCAGGTCATACAGCACGCCTCCGCACAGCCCCAGCGCGAGCGCGAGCATACACAGATACAGCTGGTTGCCGACACTAATCTCCATAGGCTATCGCAGGAGCCGCGAAAAGAAGCCGCCGCCCGTGTGCCGTTCCTCCTCAAAGGTCAGCGAATCCACGCGCCCGTTGACGCGCAGGTCGCCGCCGTCTATCGAAAGCTTCTCAATGCGAAGCTCCGTCCCGCGAATTATCAGCAAGCCGCCCTCCGTGTGCGTGACGATAAGCGTTCCGTCGGAACTCTCAATCTCGTTCACCCCGGTAACGCTCAAGGCCGAGCGCGAAATAAGCGTGATGTCAGTAGGTATCGCCGTGGTATACGTATCATTGCCGTATTTTTCCATTGTGAAGCTCTCCTATAAGCAAAACTATAATTGTTAAACAATATGCTTGACAAACGTGAAAAATGCTGTTATACTATTGTAGTAGGTAAATGAATAGGTAACGTAGACAATAACCCCATTATTCACTATTCATTATTCCCTGTTCATTGAATTAAGCGGTCGTGGTGGAATGGCAGACACGCCGGTCTTAGGAGCCGGTGGGCAACCGTGGGGGTTCAAGTCCCCCCGACCGCACCAAGTACAGAGCCGCCTATATAGGCGGCTCTTGCCCTATCTGCAAGGCTTTGCGGTGTGTAGCGTTATCAAATCTGATAACCAAAATAGCACAGTTGAAAGCCTAAATGTCATACAATTTAGCGCAAATGTGCCACGAAATGCGACACAGCTTTAGCGCGGATTGACGTGGAAACACCGCCCGGGGGTTATCCCGGGCGGTGTAGGTTTTGGCAAGCTATTCAGTTGATACTACGCGCTCGAAGGTATACACCCATACCCAAGGGTTAGTATCCCAACTGTAGCCGCGTTTTGCGTTGAGGTTATTCCACAATTCAACGTATTGGTCAACCGCGTGTTGCGGTGAACTTACGAAAGTAATTCCCTCTGAAAGTGCGTCATCTACCGTTATATCTTGCAACCGTTCCACGCGAACGTCCGTAACCCGTAGAAACAACCGCGCTGCTTGTTTTGGCATATGGATTGAGGGCCGCCATTTATGTTCGTCTTCATTAAGCATTTCTAGCATCTTTTGTGTGCTGTCTGCTTTATAGAAATAGTAGTCCTCTGCTTCAACCCACGTTTCGCGGACATAGAGCAAATCGCCGCGCTTAAATCTCTGTGCTACATCAATTGCCATTCGCACTTTGTGCCGCATTGTTCCGTTTCCATTATCGACGGGCGGTGTTTTTTCTTCGATTTCAATAAGGCGCGTTCCGTACTTGTCAGTACGCATTTCAAACACGGTATTGCTATACTTTGGCTTTATCACGCGCCTTGTCTGCGTCTTGTTCCCAACTAAGATTGCGCGAACCATTTCGCCGCTGAAAAGTATCGGCTTCGCCGTTTGCAGTATTTCAGTTTTTATCATTCTGCACCTCCAATATAATCAGCTGTGGTTTTTTCGTAAGAGATAATTTTGCCGAGCTTCAACGCTATTTCGTGTTCCCGTTGCGCTCCGAGACTTTCTTTCCAGTCATTTAGGAAATATACCTCGTCGCACTCGACAAGCATAGCTTCGGACATTCTGATATACGCATCATAGCTAAAACCCGAGGACGGCAATATTGACGGGCTCAGAACGGTATAGCCATATGTCATCAGCTTTAGTTGTGCGTCTGTGAATTTGCGAATATAACCCGGGTCGCCTGTGATTTTGCCTGCTATGTAGATTGTCATTGTTTAGTTCCTTCTGCCGGGATTTGCCGCCCGGCTCGACTTGTTAATTTTTAATCCTGCGGGTTGACAGTTTCACCATAGACAACGAGCTTGCGTTGCTCTTTTTGGTAATGCTCGACGTACTCTTTCAGCTGGCGTTCTTCGGTTTTGAGGTCTAGTAGCTTTTGCTGTGCCGCGATATACCGCTCTTTGGCTTTGAGTTCTTCCTCTGCTTTGAAAAGCCGCTCGAACCACGATTGCTTGCCTATGAATTTGTCTTTGCCGACTGCGTTGACAATCTTGCAAAAATCGTCTTTGTCAAGGTCGAGCAGAAGATATGCCGGGTTAAGTTGCCAGAGTTCCTCTTCCAAAATTGGGGTTTTGAGCCTATCGTTCGCTTCGAATACTGTCATTATGCCGCCCTCCTATACGCTGTCACGCTTTGGCTTTCTATAGCCGCGAGACTTTGCTTCAATCTCAAAAAAATCGGCTTTTGCGCGTAAGTAACCGTGGTGTTCGCCCAGTATAGCCGCAATAAAAGTTGAAACTAAAATTACAGTTGCTGTTACCATATCGCTTACCCCTTTGTTTCGTACGGCACAAGAGCCGGGTTTCCCGCCCATTTGAGCTTTGCGGCTTCGAGAGCGTCGCTGATTATGCCCTCTAATCGCTCCTTACCGATAAATGGTTTAAGTATCGCTGGGATATGCGGTAACAGCCATTCAACTACCTTAGCGAGTTTAAGTACACCCGTGCTACCGCCGTAGACGCGCTCCGCTTCGGTGACTAGCGCAAACAATATCGGTTGCAATAGGTCGAACCGCCGCTTGACCACGAGAATTATTGCCGCCGCGAGGACAGCGAGGACGATTGCCGCGCTGTCCCAGTTTGCGGCTAGAAAGTGTAATAAATTCATTGCATACCTCCTAGGCTATTTGCCAACTCTGCTACCTCGTCAACTTCCTCTTTGGTCAGGCTTTGCGCTATCTTCACGAGGTTTTCAGCCTTAGCCTTATTCGAGTAAAATGCAAACCCTACAGCGGCAGAAACTCCCTCAATTGCAACTATCGCGCTTGCTAGCAGTGCAGCGTTCGACATATCGCTGAGGATAACGCAGCGTACAGCAATCCACACCACCAGTAGCAACGCGAGGAAGTGCATTACAATAGTCGAGGCTAGTACAAGTTTAGAAAACATACTACACCCCTCTGCTTGATTTTATCTGTTCTAGTAACAACCTGATGCCTTCAATCTCAGCTTCTATGCGGGCTAGTTTCGCGCTTAGGTCAAGCCCGTTAATTTGCGCCAATTCTCTATGGACGCTCTTCATCTCTTCGTCACGCGCTAGTATTTTGCTGGCATTTGTTGTAATGTCCCGCTCGGCTCGTTCTAGCCGCGCTTCGTTCGCTTTTACTATCCCCTCGAGGTGGGACAGCTTCGTCTTGAATACCGCCCAGGAAAAAATGAACGCGGCGACAGCTGTAAGTATAGCAAATAGATTGCTTTCAATCATAGCCATTACGCGACCTCCAGTTTCTGCCAGGTCTTAGACCCGACTATGCCGTCCACCGCAAGCCCGTAAGACTTCTGGAAGTTCCGCACTGCCGCGTCTGTCAACGCTCCGAAGTCGCCGTCAACCGTCAATTTGTACCCGAATTTATTAAGCGCGGTCTGCAACACTTTAACCGCGTCACCTTTTGCGCCTTTCTTAATCTGCGGCTGAACTGCTTTGGGCGGTGGGGTAACTGTCGGCGGTGGTGTCGGAGCAGAGGAAGTCACCTTATCGTATGCGGGGCGAAATACTCCTGTTATCCATTTGAAATCGCGCTGTTTGGTAGTGAACCACGAGGAAGTCTTATCCGAACTGTTAGTTAGAGAAGTGTTTCCCTCGTATGTGTACGCGGTATTACCGCTCACGTTGAAAATGTAACCGATGTGCGCGGTAGCTGTACGCTTGCCGTCCCAATCGAATATTACAATATCTCCACGTCTGTAGTTATCGGTATACCACGAATTTTTTGCAATTGCAAGAGCTTTCCAATTCTTAACGCCCTCGGCTACGGCTCTCTTAGCGTTATTGAGTGAACCCCAAAGTAGGCTATGCAGACCCGCGTCATTGAACGCTTTCAGTTGGGAAATCGCGCACCAATCGCAAGCAAAGTCTTTGCGGATATACCAATCGTTGAAAGATACTTTGTTAGAGCCTAACGGGTTTTCGTGAATACCCACGAAAGACTTTTCAACGGCTTCGAGTTGTTCCATTTGTGTCATTGTCGTACCTCCGAATTATTGATTGATATTTATGTTTTGCGCTGTTTCTTTTGCGGACCGCGCAGTTTCCGTTTGCGCCTACGCGGAACGGTCATTTTTTGATACTCTAAAGCTCTGCCATCGTTAAGACTTACATAAAAGTAACTCATAAGTTTATCCCCCTTTCGTTAGGGCAAAATTTAAGAGGGCGGCTATTCGCCGTCCCCTGTGTTGTTATTTTGTTCGCTGTTGCGCTGTAGCACGAACCACCCGCCGCGCTTGCCGTTCTCGTCCCAATCGCCATAGATTGCGGTTCGTAGCGCGTAGCTGTCGCAATGTTGTAGAATACCCTTGTAGCTTGCGATTACGCGCTGCGCGTCCTCGTAGTCCACTTTTCCGACAGCGTAGTCGCTCATCAGCTTGCGAAGTCTGCGTTTGAGGTACTTCGCGGTGGTCTTGCGTAGCTTGACGTGACTGCCCCATATGCGATAACCGCAAAATGCTACGCCGTCTGATACCGGGCGTATTGCGGTCTTGTCGTTGAGTGATAGTTTTAGACGCTCCGCGAGGAACCGCTCAATTTCCGCTTTGTATTCGTGAAGCGTTGTTTTGTCAGGCGC
>JAISJH010000119.1 GCA_031261635.1 Oscillospiraceae bacterium | reverse complement strand
ATACTCGATATCAGAAGCGCACCCATTACCCGCATACCTATAACAATCGTCAGCGACGTAAGAAGCGCGGTAGCGGCGTTATACAGCCCGGCTTTAAGCCCTATAGCCCGCGAAAACGTTTCGTCAAAGGTAACGGCAAAAACGCGGTTATAATTCGCCACGCAGGTGATAATTACAACGGCGGCGAGAAGCGCGGCAGTCCAGACATCGGCGGTATTCAGGGCAAGTACACTGCCGAACAGATAGGCGTTGAGGTCGCTTCCGTTACCTGAAATCGAAACGACTATAACGCCGAACGCGAGCGACGCGCTCGACAGCAGCCCGATAGCCGCGTCGCCCTTGATGTGAGTATTATCACCCAGCCGCAGAAGCAAAAACGCGGCGGCAACGCTTACGGGGAGAGCGACTAATAACGGCGCGGCATTGAGCGCACTAGCGACGGCAAGCGCGCCAAACGCGACGTGCGACAGACCGTCCCCGAGCATTGAATAACGTTTCAGAACAACCGTAACGCCGAGTATCCCGCCGCAAAGCGCAATCAGCGTACCCACAACGAGGGCGCGTATCATAAACGCGTAGGAAAAGAAACTAAACATCGCCAGCCCCCCGTTCCCAATCGGCTCTTAAATGCTCATTATTGACCGAATAAATCCATTCCTCGGTGGTACCAAAAAACAGCTGTTTACCCTCGCCGAGCGAAAGCATATGCGTAGCGTACAGAACGGAATTAGGCAAATCGTGAGTGACCGATATAATCGCAATACCGCGCTCGCGGTTGAGTTTTTCGACGGATTTATAGAAGTCCCTTGTAATAAGCGGGTCAAGGCTCGCCGTAGCCTCGTCAAGGATTAGTAGGTCGCTCGCGGCGGTAAGTGCGCGGGCAAGCAGAACGCGGCGCTGCTGCCCTCCCGACAGCTCTGAAAACGACGAGTTGATGTAGCCGTCCGCGTCAAGAAGCCGCAGATTATCGTGAGCCGCGCGAATGTCCGCTTTATTATAAAACCGCCGCTTCATACCGGCAAGCCGCCCCGAGAGCGTAACCTCCAAAACCGAAGCCGGGAAGTCATTGCGAACCGAATACACCTGCGGCAGATAGCCGATACCTTTCTCTAAGCTTCGCGAAATAAGCCCCGAGGAGGGTTTCTTAAGCCCCAAAAGACCCCGCACAAGCGTAGACTTCCCCGCGCCGTTCTCCCCGACAACACACAGATAATCGCCCGGGCTAACGGAAAAATTAAGCCCGGATATAATAGTATTGCCCTCATAGGAAAACGAAACATCAACGCAGTTAATCATAATACACTATTATAACACATTTCGACGGCAATGTCAAACACCGCACCACGCAAATTTACGTTACGTAGGGGCGGGTTTCAAACCCGCCCTCCACCGGAAATTCCCCTCTTGGGAGGGGTGGCGCGTAGCGCCGGGGTGGTTCCCCCGCGCCGCGCGCGGGGTGCGCCGCCCGGCGCACCGTCATTGCGAAGTGCCGGTAAGCTCGCGATACGTAGGACGTTACAGGCACGAAGCAATCCAGTGCCGGGAGTGTAACATACGTCTTACGTGTCTACGTATCGCAGGATTGTACGTCAACCCTGGATTGCTTCGCCGCATAACATTCCCTACGTATCGCAAGTGCGGTGGCGGCTTCGCAAAGACGGGCTGGGCTTGCCCAGCCCCCGCGCTGTGCGCGGTTGGGCGGGTTTGAAACCCGCCCCTACACACCACAGCGCAATTTGCCCGCGCACACCTCACTCGCCGGCGGCCTTGTAATTATACAGCGGCTTAATAGTTTTCACAATATCAACCGTATCACCGACGCGGCTTACAATCTCCTCCATAGGCTTATACGCTCCCGGGGCTTCATCTAGCGTGGATTTACCTACAGTCGAGCTGTAAATGCCCTCCATATCGCTCTTGAACGCCGTAAGCGTTATTGATTCCTTAGCGCTTTTGCGGCTCATAAGCCGCCCCGCGCCGTGAGGCGCGCTCTCGTTCCAGTCGGCGTTGCCCTTACCTGTGCAGAGCAGACTGCCGTCGCGCATATTCATCGGTATAAGCACGCGCTCGCCGGCTCTTGCGGAAATCGCCCCTTTTCTAAGGATTTTCGCTTCAATATCAATATAATTATGGATAGTAGTAAACTCGTCGTCAACTTTCAGCTTCATATTTTTAACAATCTCACGCGCAATCGCCTTACGGTTCAAGTCGGCGAAACTCTGCGCTATCGCCATATCGTGCAAATAGTCCTCTAACATCTGTCCCTCGACGTAAGCGAGTATCCGCGTTATGCCTTTATGAGCGTTCGCCGCAGACTTTTGATAATGTTCAGCAATCTGCTTACCGAGGTTGCGGCTTCCGGAATGTATCACGAGATAATTCACGCCCTCGCTGTCGGTATCAAGCTCGATAAAATGGTTCCCTCCGCCGAGCGTCCCGATACTGACCTCCGCCCTGTCAAGCCCAACGTGCTTCGCGCATACGAGTTCCGTTAAGTCAATCTTGCTTGCGTAGCTGTGAATATTTTTCCTCACCCCAAAGCCCGATGGAATTTCAGAGTGTACAACCTTGTCAAGCCGCTGTAAGTCAAGCCGTTCATCGCGCAGGATTAGCGTTTCCATACCGCAGCCTATGTCAACGCCGACAAGATTCGGCACGATTTTATCTGTAATCGTCATAGTCGTCCCGATAGTGCAACCCATTCCGGCGTGAACGTCCGGCATTACGCGGATTTTGCTCCCCTCGGTAAACTCCTGATTGAGAAGCTGTATAATCTGCGAAACCGCCGACGGCTCTATGTTATCCGTGAAAACCTTTGCCGAGCCGTATTTACCGTTATATTCAAGCATTGTTATACCTCTCCCGCCATAAAACCCGCAGACGCTCCGCGTCCTCCGGGTAATCCATATCGAGCAGTACGCCCGGATTGTCCGTAGCAATCTCCGATATCGGCAACGTAGCGATAGCCGCCCGAAGCCCGCCCCCGCCCTCAAATTTTAATATGTCGCCCAAAAACGAGCGCGGCACCGCAAGCGGGTGTCCGCGCTCGTTATTGTACGTCGGTACAGCCAAACTGTCCCGCAAGTCTGAAAATTCAGCGGGAACCGATATAAGCGGACAGTCGGCGGGTGTAATCACCGCGATGTTCCCGGAACCCAACAGAAAATCAGCTAATCCGGCGCAAACCGAACTGAACATACCGCTATGAAAATCAGCGTTAAACACTTCGCGGCAATCGCCTATTTCCGGCAGCAGCAGTTCACGCTTATAGCCCGTGACTACGGCAATCTCCGCGACCCCGCCCCGGCGCAGCGCGTCAATCGTGCGCCGGATTACGGGCTTGCCGCCCAAATCCAGCAGCGGCTTAAACGCACCCATACGGCTCGAATACCCGGCGGCGAGGATTATCCCTCTCATCAGCCGTCTACGATTATCCCGTAGGAACCGTCTTTACGAATGTAGACCACGCTTACCGCTTCGTCCTCGTTCTCGTTTTTGAACACGAAAAAGTTGAAGTTCAGGAGGTTCATTTGAAGCACGGCTTCCTCCGGCGACATAGGTTTGATTGAGAAGCGTTTAGTGCGGGCGATACGGATTTCCTCCTCGTCGTCAAGGCTTGAATCGACGAAGTGCGGCGCTTCGGTCTCGAAGCGGACGCTGCCCTCGCGCAGACGTTTTGAGAGCTTAGTCTTATTCTTGCGAATCTGCCGCTCAATCGCGGCTACAGCGGAATCGACGCAGGCATAAGCGTCGCTCGTAAGCTCGTTAGCCTTAAGGAAAAGCGAGCCTGCGCGGATAGTGACCTCCAGCCCGATACGCGAACGCTCGGAGTAGAACGTAACCACGGCGTCGGTTTCGTCCTGAAAGAAGCGGTCAATCTTAGCGAGCTTCTTTTCAGCGTAATCGCGAAGTTCTCTGGGCGCGGGCTTATGATGCGCTTTCTTCTCGGAAAAAGTAAATTTCATAGTGTAGTCATCTCCAATCTTTTGATAGACCCAGTATATCACAATTCGCAAAATATGTCAAGTCACGCGAACGGCGCCTTGCGGCAAATGTATTTACTTTTTGCAGCTCTGCACCCCCCCCTCTGCGGAGACAGGGGGTGCGCCGCGCACGGCGCGGGAAACCACCGCCTCCGGCGGTTAGACCGAGGAGAAAGAGAGGGTGCGCCGCGCACGGCGCGGGAAACCACCCCCCCGCCTGCGGGCGGTACCCCTCCACAGAGGGGATAGGGTTTGGACGTGGGTTGCGGTGTTACGTAGTGACTTACGTCCGCATAACCCCCGTCCTAACCCTCGTCCTTATCCCCTCTGTGGAGGGGTGCCGCCCGTAGGCGGTGGGGTGGTTTCCCCGCGCCGTGCGCGGACGTATCCCTCGTCCAAACCCCCGTCTCTGATATTTGATATTTGATAACCGTTATTTGTCAATGGAGTTCATCAGCTCTTTCGCGGCGTTGTAGCCCATTTTGCGTTGTTTGTTGTTCATTGCGGCGACTTCTATAATTGCCGCGAGGTTGCGCCCGGGTTTTACGGGGATAGTGAGCGTCGGGACGGCTACGTCAAGGAGTTCAGTTCGTATTTCCGCGTCGGCTATGCGTTCGTACTGCGTGTCGTCCTGCCATATTTCGAGTTTTATGATAAGCCCAATCTCGCTTTCCTCCCGCACCGCGCCTAAGCCGAACAGGCGGCGCACGTCGATTATGCCAATACCGCGAAGCTCCATATAGTGCCGTATCAGTTCGGGAGCGGTTCCGAGTAGGCGGTTATAGGAAACTTTTTTAATCTCCACGGCGTCGTCGGCAACGAGGCAGTGACCGCGCTTGACAAGCTCAATCGCGGTTTCGCTTTTGCCGACGCCGCTCTCTCCGAGCAGGAGGATACCCTCGCCGTAGACCTCAACGAGAACGCCGTGGCGCGTAATCCTCGGCGCAAGCTCGTTTGTAAGGCGCGAGATAAGCTCCGCGCAGAACTCCGAAGTATCGCGCGGGGTGCTGAACACCGGCGTGGCGTACTTCGCGGCGAGTTCGCGGCACTCGGGGTAAATCTCCATATTGTTTGAAACAATCAGCGCGGGAATATCGCGCTTGAAAAGCTCCGCGAAGATTTTAGCGCGCTCCTCCCCGGGCAGGGTTTTGAGGTACATACACTCGACAATTCCCATAACCTGGATACGTGACTTGTCAAAATGCGAAAAGAAGCCTACAAGCTGCAAGCCGGGGCGGTTAATCGTTGTATTGACCACCATTCGCGTTTCAAAGTCCGGCGGTATGTACTCGCGCTTGATATTGAGCGCGTCGGTTATCTTGCAGAGCGGAATCGACCGGGCAACCGTTTCGTTTGTCATTTGTAAAACCTCACATAGCGCATAGTTTTTTTAGTTCGCGAACTTCGGAAGCGTTGAGTTCGCGCCATTTGCCGCTTGCTAAACCGTCGAGTTTTATATTGCCTTCCCCGACCCTGTTCAAACGCAGGACTTCAAGTCCAACGGCTTCGCAGAGTTTTCGTATTTCGCGGTTTTTGCCTTCTGTCAGCGTCATTTGCAGGAGCGCGGTTCCGGCGGCGGTATCGCGTTCGGTAACGCGCACCTGCGGCGGCAGGTAGCGCACGCCGTCTATGACCGTTATGTCCGCGAGTTTTAACAGAGCCGCTTCGAGCGTTCCGGATTTAGGAAGCTTTACGCGGACACGGTAATATTTGGGTATTGCGTAGCTCGGGTGCGTGAGCCGCTTAGTAAGCTCGCCGTCGTTCGTGAGCAGAAGCAAGCCCTCCGAGGTAAGGTCAAGTCGCCCGACCGGGTACACTCTGCCGGGTACGTCCGTCAGGAGGTCGATAACGGTCTTGCGCTCCCTGTCGTCCGATACTGCGGAAAGATACCCGCGCGGCTTATTAAGCGCTATGTAAAGCTTATCGGGAGCGGTTTCGAGCGGCGCACCGTTAACGCAAATTTTGTCGCTTAACGGGTCGGCGGACTGCCCCAGAACGGCAACCGCGCCGTTAACGGTAACTTTGCCGCTCTGAATGAGTTCCTCAGCCTTGCGCCGCGAGCATACGCCGTACTGCGATAATAATTTTTGTAGTCGTATCAAAAGATTTCTCCGTTCTGTATGTATATGTTACGCTCCCGGCACTGGATTGCTTCGCGCCTATACGCGTTACGTATCGCAAGTGCGGCGGCGCTCGCAAAGACGGCGCACTGCGCCGGGACGATGGACGACGGACGGGGGCTTGGACGAGGGTACTGGGCTTGGATTGCTTCGCGCGGCTCGCAATGACGGTGCGCCGGGACGTGGGCAGGACGGGGGACAAACCCCGCAACCCCCGTCCAAACCCCCGTCTCTGATATCTGATATTTGATACCTGTTAACTGTAACAACGTCTCTGATATTTGATATTTGATAACTGTTAACTGTCAGAAAATCCCCATTCAAATAGCTCGGTGTGGTCTAGCCAGTCGCAGGGGTCGTTTAGCGTTACGCAGATAAGCGTGCGGCCGTTTTTTGTAGCCGCTGAGACTAAGGTGCGCCCGGCGGCCTTTGTGTAGCCTGTTTTTATGCCTATTGCCTGGGGATAGTCCCATAGTAGGCGGTTATGGTTTTTGAAGGCTATGCCGCCGACTTTAGCGTTTCGTGTGGAGGCTATCAGCATAAAGCGCGGGTTTTTGAGCGCGGCGGCTGTCAGTATCGCCATATCCCGCGCGGTTGAGTAATGCCCCTCCTGCTCAAGGCCGTGAGGGTTTGCGAAGTGCGAGTTCGTCATACCGAGTTCGGCGGCGCGCTCGTTCATAAGCTCCGCGAAGTCTGTTATACCGCCGGATACAACGTTTGCGAGGGCTACAGCGGTATCGTTGCCGCTAAGGAGTATCAGAGCGTAGAGCATTTGCCTGACAGTATACGTTTCGCCCGCCTTAAAAAAACTGCTCGAACCCTCTGTATCGCACCAAGCCTGCTTGTACTTTACGCTGTCCGTCAGTTTAACGTTTTCAAGGACTATCAGCGCGGTCATAATCTTTGTAATACTCGCTATCGAGCGCTTCACGTCGGGAGCGTCGCTATATAAAAACTCGCCGGTTTCAGCGTCAATCAAAACCGCGGCGGCCGCGCTCTCCGTAGGCGTTTTAGCCGCGACAGCAAGCGGCGCGGCGCTTGTGAGCAGTACAAGCGTCAGCGCCGCGGCTATTGCCTTAGTCGTAGTCTTTTTTGTCATTTTTCTTCGATACAAACTCCTTGACTTTTTCAAATAAGTCGGGAACAATCTCTATAACGCGGTCAATGCTTGAACCCGCCGGAGGGTTGACGTTGAGGATTTTAGCGGTATCGCCGTGAACCACGAGGAACGCCACGGGCGTTATGTTCACCCCCGCGCCGCTGCCGCCTCCGAAGTTCGGGTTCTGCGTCATTTGCCCGTTCTTGCTGGCGTATTCCGCTCCCCCCGCCGTAAAGCCGAAGGTTACCTTTGAGATTGGGATTAGCGTTACTCCGTCGTCTGTCTTGATAGGCGTTCCGACGATTGTGTTAACGTCTATCATTTCGCGGATTTTCCGCATTGTCGCCTCCATTAGGTCGGCGAGTTGTGACTGGTCTTTCATATCTCTTTCCTTTCGTATGTGGATTCGGTAGCCGATTTGTTTTCAGTTTGGTATGTTTTCGCGGTATCAGCGGTTTTGCGGAATTTATTGTATTTGAGAAACGCCGAGAGCCCTATTGTCAGGGCGGAATACACCGACAGCGATACGTGAAGCTTTACGTAAAGCCTGTCATTTGGCATAGAGAAGTTAGGACTTACGACGACCCTCGATTTTTTCACTTTGAAAAGGTTATTCAGCGTTGGCAGGAGCGCGGCGGCGGCCTCGTTAATAAGCGCGTTAATCATAGCGGCCGCCATAGGGTCGCCTCCCGGCGGCATATAGCCTATGTCAAGGTCGCGGACTACGAGGCTTTTACGTAGTTTGTCCAAAGTTTCAAAAATAAATTCAGTTTCCGGCATAGGAAAATTTTTCTTTTGCACCGGTTTAGAGGGCTTCCGCTCCTTAACCGGCTTTTTCTTAGTCTTAGGCGGGAAAACGCGGAAGCGCAGGGCTCCCAGACCCGCCTTGACAGACAGGCGTTTATTGTCATAAATCGCATAAACATTCATTGGTTTACCTCTTTTACAATTGACAATGGACAATTGATAATTGACAATTATTAACTATTCAACCGTCACGCTTTTTGCCAGATTACGCGGTTTATCAATATCGCAGCCGTTATTCAAGGCCGTATAGTACGCAAACAGTTGCAAGGGCAGGGCGGTCAGAAGCGGAGTAAGCAGTTCGTGAGTGTCCGGAATCTCTATTAAAATGTCGCCGCAGTCGGTGAAATTTTTTGACAGGGAGCTTGTAGTAATAGTGAGAACTTCAGCACCTCTTGTCTTGACTTCCTTGATGTTGCTCTCAATCTTTTCCGCGAGTTTTGTACAAGCGGCTACTGCGATTACGAGCGTTCCCGGCTCTATCAGTGAGATTGTTCCGTGTTTTAACTCTCCTCCGGCGTAGGCCTCCGAGTGAATGTAGGATATTTCTTTCAGTTTGAGGCTCGCTTCGAGAGCCGCCGCGTAGTCTAAACCTCTGCCTATGAAAAATACAGAGCTGTGGTTGAAATACCTAGAAGCGGCAAGCTGTACAAGGCTTATATCAGACAGTATCTGTTCCTCTAAATCGGGGAGTTTTATTAAATCGTTTAACACCGCCTGTAAGTTTTCCCGTTTTGCCCCGGAATTAAACTCCGCTAAGGCTACGGCGAGGAGCGTCATCGCGGCTACCTGCGCCGAGTACGCTTTGCTTGTGGCAACGGCGATTTCAGGTCCCGCGTTTGTGTATAGTATGTAGTCGGCCTCGCGGGCTATCGTGCTTCCCCGGACGTTTACCACCGCGAGGGTTGATACTCCGAGAGCCTTAGCCTCGCGCAGGGCGGCTATGCTGTCACTGGTTTCACCGCTTTGACTGATTACGACGCAGAGCGTCCCGGGGAGAACCACCGGGCTTGAATAGCGGAACTCACTCGCAAGCGTGACTTCGCAGGGTATACGCGCAAAGCCCTCTAACTGGTACTTCGCGACAACGCCCGCGTGATACGCCGAGCCGCAGCCGACTATATGAACCTTGCGAACCGCTTGCAGGACTTCCGGAGTCAAGCCGGCGTCGCTTAAATCAACCCGCGCGCCCGCCGCGTCCGCTACAATGCGCCCGGCGAGCGTATCGCGCAGGACTTTAGGCTGTTCGTTAATCTCCTTTAGCATAAAATGCGCGTAGCCGCCCTTTTGCGCCGCCTCGATGTCCCAGTCGATTGTAACCGGCGTCAAGTCCTGCACCTTGCCGTACTTATTGTAGCAGGTAATATTTCCCGGCGTTATCACGGCTATAGTATTATCGTCAAGGTAAATAACCTCGCGGCAGTATTTTATTATCGCCGTCACGTCGGAGGCTATGAAGGCCTCGCCGTCTGTAACCGCCGCGATGAGCGGGCTATCCTTGCGAACCGCTATAATCGTATCGGGAGCGTCGGCGGCGACTATCCCGAGCGCATACGAACCCTCGAGCTTATAGATAGCCTTGCGAACCGCCGCGAGCAAATCGCCCTCGTAGTAGTAGTCAATCAACTGCGACACGACCTCCGTATCGGTTTCAGACTGAAACGCGACGCCTCTCGCGAGCAGCCAGTCCTTAAGCTTACGGTAGTTCTCGATAATGCCGTTATGCACAATGGAAATCTGCCCGGAGGAGGCGACGTGCGGGTGAGCGTTATTATCCGTAGGCTCGCCGTGGGTTGCCCAGCGCGTGTGTCCTATCCCGCAGTTGCCGTGCAGGTCAGCCCCGTTATTTGTCAGCGCGGCGAGATTCGCGAGCCTCCCGCTTGCCTTTACCGTTTGCAGAGTGCCGCTGTTGACGGTTATCCCCGCGGAGTCGTAGCCCCTGTATTCCAGACGCTCCAGACCGTAAAGCAGTATCGGCGCGGCCTGCGCCCTACCCGTGTAGCCTACTATACCGCACATATAAACCCCCAAATTCAATGAATAGTTAATAATGAATAGTGAATAATTGCCGCGCCCGGCGCGGGTTTTTTATTGTCCTTGATAGTGTATGCATAATAATCCTTACTATTGTACACCATATTACTACAATTTGCAAGCCTGTTTTCACAATTTCCTGTACTTGGAGAATACGATGGCCATTATAATTATTCGTACTGTTGTTATGTTTATAGCCTTGTTCGCCGCTATGCGCTTTATGGGCAAGCGTCAGCTCGGGCAGCTTGAACCCTCGGAGCTTGTCGTCGCTATTCTTATCGCCGATTTAGCTTCGCACCCGCTTGCCGATATCGGTATCCCGCTTATTAACGGACTTATCCCGGTGCTTATCCTGCTCTGCGGCGAAGTGCTTATCAGTGGTATTGCCGTGCGCTCGCAAAAGTTCTCAAACCTTGTCTGGGGCGAACCGAACGTCCTGATATTCGACGGCCGCCTCAATAAGCGCGAACTGCGCCGCAACCGCCTGTCGCAAACCGAGGTTATGGAGGCGCTGCGTAAGAAAGACGTGTTCGAGCTGAACACGGTTTCCTGCGCGATACTTGAAAACGACGGCACTATAACCGTTAAGGCTAAAGCGCCGGAAGGGGGTTAACGATATGAAAGAGCTTGTAGCGGGGTCGATACTGCTCGCGCTGTGCATACTGGCGATTTGCAACATCTTTTATCTGGATAATTTTACCACCGGCCTAATCGAACTGGTGGAAATAGGAACAGAGGAATCCGCCGAAGCAGCCCTAAAAAAATGGCGCGAAAACGATTTCTACACCCACGTGGCGCTCCGGCACACGGAGGTAGACCTACTAACCGCGGAAATGTATATGTACCTCGCAAGCTTCCACGACGGACAACCGATAAACCACCCGAACCAACGCCTAGTAATAGCAAGGCTCGAGGAACTACGAAGTATGGAAAAAATCACCCTGGGGACGATTTTTTAGTTAACAGTTAGCAAATAACAAATATCAGAGACGAGGGTTTAGTATTCTCGTCTCTGATATTTAATATTTGCTAACTGCTATCTGACCTAACTGTGTTTCAGTCTTGCTTTTTCCTCGGCGCGTTTGCCGTTATTGAAGCGGTCTAGTTTTCCTATATATCCCGTTACCCTGCGGATACGTTCAAAGGGTACTCCGTCGTCCTCTGTGCGGTTGCAGCCGGGGCATACGTCTTTGATAATGCCGCTGAAGCCGCAGACTGGGTCGCGGTCTACCGGGTGGTTTACGCTTCCGTAGCCTACGCCGCACTGCGCCATATAGCGCACAACCTTTTCAAAGGCCTCGAGGTTGTCCGACGGGTCGCCGTCCATTTCGATATAACTGATGTGTCCGGCGTTCGTTAGATTATGGTACGGAGCCTCCAGGCGTATCTTTTCAAAGGCGGGGATAGTGAAATGCACGGGGATATGGAAACTATTGGTATAATAATCCCGGTCGGTTATGCCCGGCAGATTGCCGTACAAGCCGCGGTCGATTTTCACGAAGCGTCCGGAAAGCCCCTCCGCGGGTGTCGCGAGCAGTGTGAAGTTTAGTTTATACTCCTCTGCGGCGCGGTCGAGTTTATTCCGCATATGGGCTATAATCTCCAGCCCGAGGTTTTGCGCCCGGTCGCTCTCGCCGTGGTGCTGACCAATTAGCGCGGTCAAGGTTTCCGCAAGCCCTATGAAGCCGAGCGACAGTGAACCGTGTTTCAGCACTTCGCGAAGCTCGTCGGCGGCGGTGAGCTTGTCGCTGTCTATCCATACACCCTCGCCCATCAGGAACGGGAAGTTTTTAACGGTTTTCTTAGCCTGTATCTCAAAGCGTTCAAGTAACTGCTCAATCCCGAGTTTGATTTTGCCGTCCAGTAGTTCGTAGAACAGGTTTAAGTCGCCGCGAGCTTTTATGCCGAGCCTCGGCAGGTTGATTGTGGTAAATGATAGGTTGCCGCGCCCGAATGAGATTTCGCGGTCCTTGTCGTGTACGTTGCCGATTACGCGGGTGCGGCAACCCATATAAGCAATCTCTGTCTCCGGGTGTCCCTCTTTATAATACTTGGCGTTATACGGCGCGTCCTGGAACGCGAAGTTCGGGTACAGCCGCTTCGCACTGCACTCAATCGCGAGCTTGAAATTATCGTAGTTCGGGTCGCCCTCATTAAAACTGACGCCCGCTTTAACGCGGAAAATCTGTATCGGGAATATCGGAGTTTCACCGTTTCCAAGCCCCGCCATAGTGGCTTTAAGGAGGTTGCGAACCACCATACGCCCTTCCTCGGAGGTATCCATTCCGTAGTTTATCGAGCTGAACGGAGTTTGCGCCCCGGCGCGGCTATTCATTGTATTAAGGTTATGGATTAGCGCCTCCATTGCCTGGTAGGTTTCGCGGTCGGTATCGCGCAGAGCCCACTTTTCAGCTAACTCCTCCGGCTTGTCCACTCCGGCTTCGAGAGCTTTTGCCATATTCTTTTCATAGTGTTTTTTATAACTCTTGCGAACTCCCTCGGCCATCGCGTAGTCAAAATTCGCGACGCTCTGCCCGCCGTGCTGGTCGTTCTGATTGCTCTGGATAGCTATGCAGGCGAGAGCCGCGTAGCTTGATACGGAGTTTGGCGTACGAAGCTTGCCGTGACCTGTTGAAAAACCTTTTTCAAAGAGTTTTATAAGGTCAATCTGACAGCAGGTAGTTGTGAGCGTAAGGAAATCAAGGTCGTGAATGTGGAAATCTCCCTCGCGGTGAGCCTTGGCGTGGTCGGGTTTTAACACCTTCATCGTATAGAACTGTTTGGCGGCCTCACTGCCGAATTTCAGCATTGAGCCCATAGCCGTGTCGCCGTTGATGTTGGCGTTCTCGCGCTTGACGTCGCTGTCCTTAGCGTCCGCGAAAGTAATTTCCTCGAAAGTTTTCATAAGGCGCGAGTTAAGCTCACGTGCGCGGTTGCGTTCAGCGCGATACAGGATATACGCCTTGGCGGTCTGCACATAGTCGGAGTCCATAAGGACCTGTTCAACAACGTCCTGGACGTGTTCAACCTCCGGCACGGCTACGCCCTCCGCCTCAAGGCGCGCTAATACACGCTCTGCGAGGCGCGCGGCGGTTTCCCCGGCGTTCGGCTTGTAGGTGGCTTCAAAAGCCTTGCGTATTGCGTCGGTTACTTTTTCGAGGTCGAAGAACGCGATACGTCCGTCGCGCTTGCGTATACGTTCAACCGTAACCGGGTGGATTGCCGGCTCAATAAAGCCGAGCTCTGTGATAGTTTTGAGTTCGTTTGTCATAGCTAAAATTTCCCCTTAACAGTAGGCAGGTGTGGTTTACATAATTGGATTGCGTAACGGTTATTGATGTTTTGTTTTGAAAAACGTTCTCTGTTGTTATGCTTATATTGTAACACAAGATGTAGTGCTTTGTCAAGAGGCTTTTTGATAATTGTTATCAATAAGGAATATTATTAAGTTGCAAGGCCAATTTGCCGATGTTACTTGCAAGGGATAAAGCCGGTTATTTTAATATGTTTATTTTGAATATATGTTATTTTTGGAAAAATTTTCTTGAAAACATTTGAGTTAGTACGAAAAAACTATTGTATTTGACTGTCGACTGTGATATAATGTAAGCAAGTTGGTAGAAACTGGAAAACTTTCGAGTAACTTCAAAGTTCTTCGCATTTTTAGTCGCTTGTTTGAGCCGCTATAGACGTCCCAGTTGTTCCGCCGCCAAAAAAATCTTTATGGAGGTCAGGCTATGAAAAACCTGAAAATCGAGGCTAAACTTTTAGTGAGTTTCCTCATTGTCGCATTACTTGCCGCTATTGTCGGCGTCGTCGGTATCGTTGCGTCCAAGTCACTGACGTCAAGCGCCAAACTGCTTAATGACCGCGCTGAAATCGGCGTGTACGGCGCTGACCTGCTCGCCGCGGTTTATGAACAGCGTTCCGCGACGCGCGGCGTCGCCTTGTACACAGCTCTGTTTGACCTTGACGAAGCAAACAGGCAGCGTTCCGAGCTTAATACTTTCGTTGAAAACGGTACAAACCTACTTAAAAAAATCACAAGTCTGGCATACACCGACCATACTAAACAGTTGGTAGCGGCTATCGAAAACCAGCGCGGCGACTATGCAGACGCGCGTGCTAAGTTCCTCGCGGCGGTAGACGCGGCCGCTAAACTTGAATCCGACATAATCGTCGGCGCGGGCAAAGGCGTTGAATCGGCTATCGCTGTCGCCATCGCGGACTTCGGACCGCATATTACTAAATACGCCGACGTTGTAGACGACCTCGCGGAGGATATGGTCAAACTCACTGACGAGCAGTACGAGTCAATGAACAGCCTGTCCGGTACCGTCACCGTTATCCTCATCGTTGTGCTGATTGTAGCGGTCGCGGCGGCTATCGGCGTCGCGCTGTACCTGACGCGGCTTATTGTCCCGACGCTTGTTTATACCGCTACTATCGCGGAAACTATCGGTAACGAAGGCACGGTTATTTTCCCGGCTACCACCTGGAGCGAATTTGAAAAGCATATCGCCTCTCATCACGACGAGAGTACGCGTATACTAACCGCGCTCGGGACGCTTGTCAAGCGGCTCGAATACCTCGGCGGTCATCTTTTCTCCGTCGCCAAAGGCGACCTCACCGGCGAGGTCAAGTCAGCGGGTCCTAATGACTTAATCGGTAATTCTATCCAAACTATGATTGTCAGTCTGAACGATACCTTCGGCGAAATAAACGACGCGGCGGAGCGCGTTTCAGGCGAGGCGCGTGAAATCGCCGAGTCCTCGCAAACCCTCGCGCAGGGTTCAACCGAGCAGACCGCTGAAATCCACCTCCTGTCGGAAACAATCGGCGGGATTGCTGAAAAAACCAGGGAAAACGCGAGCCAGGCGGAAAACGCCGCGGAACTCTCGGAAACCGTTCGCCAAAGCGCTCAAAAAGGCAGCGAACAAATGAACGAGATGATTCAGGCGGTTCGCGATATCAGCGAGGCAAGCACCAACATTCAAAAGGTTATTAAAGTTATCGACGATATAGCCTTCCAGACAAACATTCTCGCGCTGAACGCCGCCGTCGAGGCCGCCAGAGCCGGGCAGCACGGCAAGGGCTTCGCGGTGGTCGCGGAGGAAGTGCGAAGCCTAGCGGGGAAATCCGCCGAAGCCGCCAAAGACACCGGGACGCTCATTGAAAACTCTATGGAAAAAGCGAAACTCGGCGTGAAAATCGCGGAGGAAACCTCCGTAAGCCTCTCAGAAATTGTCGAGGGCATCAACGAATCAAGCGTTATTATAAGCGAAATCGCCGTTTCAAGCGAGCAACAGCGGCAGTCAATCAACGAAATAAACAACGGCATAGACCAAATCGCGCAGGTTGTCCAGCAAAATAGCGCGACTTCAGAGGAGTCCGCAGCAACGTCGCAGGAACTCTCGGCGCAGGCTGATTTACTGGAAGGCCTGGTGGAACAGTTCAAGCTAAAAGACCAGAGCCATATTTCAACCGGGAAAAAGCGTCTGGCGATTAGCGGGAAATAACAGTTAAAAAAGGAATAAATCAGCGGGCGGGCTATCCGTCCGCTGATATTTTATAGAGATAGCAAATGTTCAATCACTTTGAAAGTGTCAGAGTTGTACGCGTCAATCTGAAAATCGGCAGCGCTCAAATCGAAGTTGTGGAGGGCGGTTCCGGTAAAGGCCAGGACGCGCATAGCGGCATTTTTTGCGGCTTTTATCCCGTTTAGTGAGTCCTCAATTACGAGACAATTCGCCGGTTCAACGCCTAATAATTCCGCGCATTTAAGGTAAATATCGGGCGCGGGTTTTCCGCGCTCCGCGTCGCTCCCCGTTACGATTATGTCTATAAATTCGGACAGCCCGAATTTATTTACAATTTGTTCGACCAAGACCCGGGGCGAGGACGAGCCTATCGCCATTTTTATTTTCCGCGATTTTAATTCTTGCAAAAACCCCCCGGCTCCGTCGATTAAAGCCGTGACATTTTGGTTTATCGCTTTCAATAAGGCCTCGATATATAAACGCTCTATTTTTTCTTTTGGTTCGTCTAAACCCAGCAATTCAGCTATATTTTTATACGAAGCGCCGGTAGTTTTCGCGATTTCAGCCTCTCCGAATTTGTAGCCGAGCGAGCGTATCAGTTCGCCGACCGTGATATTGTAGCCGGGTTCGCTGTCAATTAACACGCCGTCGAGGTCCCATAAGACCGCTTTTATTTCATTAAAAATTGAACATTTTTGGAACGCCTGACGCTCCTCGCCGTCCAGCACCCAAATAATACCGCAAGATGTGAAACCGAGTTTTTTTAAGAGTTTTTGCATTGGAATATTGTCTTTATGCGTGTCAATTTTAATATTTCCGCATTGTTCTAAGCACCAATTTATACAAAATTCCCCCGCGCCTTTTGCTTTGCGGCGTTTCGCAATTCTGTGAATTACTCCGCAAGACTTGTCGTTTAACCAGGCTCCGTCTATTTTTTCGTAAGTCGGGTCGCGCTCAATATTATAATAAAATACCGCCTGAATTTCGCCGTTTTCTACGCAGACATAGCCCGTCCCGCTTTGAATATCGCGCTCAATTATTTCACGCGGCGGGTACCAGTCGCTCCACTGCGTGGGATTGCCGTTGTCACGCATAAATTCCCGCGCTTCGGAATAAATTCGCAAAATTTCCGCGAGGTCGGCAGGCGTTGAGTTTCGGATTTGCAAATTTTGAATATTTTCAGAGCGCATATAAAATCCTCCCGGCTATTAATATTCCGACGATTGTTTTCGCGTCGGAAATTTCATTCGCCATAATTTTTTCGTTCAATTCGTAAAAAGTAAATTCGCAGACGCTTAAAAATTCGTTTTCGTCCGGGTGCGCTTCGCCTTTTATTAAATCCGTCGCGAGGTAGAGGTGCAAAATTTCCTCGCAGTATCCGGGCGTAGGAAATATTTCGCCGAGCGAGCGCCAGGTTTTAGCCGTGTAGCCGGTTTCCTCCGACAACTCGCGTTTTACCGCGCCGAGTGGTTCCTCACCGCGCTCTAATTTTCCGGCGGGAATTTCTAATAATTCACGCTTCATAGCGTAGCGGAATTGCCGCACGCAGACGACTTTTTTATCGTCCGTAACCGCGACTACAGCTACGCCGCCGGGGTGTTCGACAATTTCGCGCCGCGCTGTTTCGCCGTTATGGAGGCGCACCTCGTCGTCTCGAATTTTTAATAATTTTCCTGTGTAAACAATTGATTGTTTGAGCGCGGTTTCCGTGAAAGGCATATATTTTTCCTCCGTTTAATATACTTCAATTCTGTCCGCTTTATCCCGCAATTTAGAAATTATTTCGTAACCGATTGTGCCGCAGAGTTCCGCAATTCGCTCCACAGTCATATTAACGTTGTCGAATATCGCAACTTCGTCGCCGACTTTAGCTTCGGGTGAAATATCCGTGACGTCGATAATTGTGTAATCCATACAAATTTTTCCGATAATCGGCGCGAGCAATCCGTTGACGACAAACGCGCCGGTATTCGAAAGCGAGCGGTAAATTCCGTCCGAATAACCAATCGGAACGATAGCCGCCCGAATTGTTTTTGAAGCTGTAAAACTTCGGCCGTAGCTAATATTTGTCCCCGCCGGATATTCTTTAATTTGCGAAATCGCGGTAACTAATTTCAGCGCGGGTTTGAGGCTGATAAATTCTTTAATTTCCTCGCAGGGATAGTAGCCGTATAAAATATAACCCGGGCGCACCATATTAAAAATTTCGGCTTCTGGATTGAAAATCGCGGCACCGGCGCAGGCGTGTTTATGCGGAATTTCCCGCCCCAAAATTTCCTCAATTTCAACAATCGCGCGCTTAAATACGGCGGTTTGCAAGGCTGTAAATTCTAAATCCTCGGGCGAATACATATCCGCGCTTGAATAATGTGTGAAAATTCCGTCAACCGCGATATTTTCGCACCCGCGCAAAACTTTTGCAAACGCCGCGCAGTCTTTCGCGAGAACGCCCAGACGGCTCATTCCCGTGTCAACTTCGATATGAATGTTAATAATTTTTCTGCGTTTTTTCGCGGCTAAATTCAGCGCAGTAAGAAAATCCGCGTCGCCGACTGAAACGAGGTATTCACGCTCGGCAATTGCGTCAATTTCAAAGGGCAAAGGCTGATAAATTATCAATATTTTTGTATTCGGAATAGCGTGGCTTATTTTATCGGCCTCCTGCAAATCTGCGACCGCGAAATATTTTGCCCCCGCAAAGGCCGAAGCGGCGATATCCGCGCTGCTGCCGTAGCCGTCGGCTTTTATTACGGGCATTATTTCCACGTTTTTTCCGACATATCTTTTTATTTCGCCGTAATTATGTTTCAGCGCGGCTACGTCTACGCGCAGGGTTGTCTGAGGCGGCGCGCCGGGTGCCGCGCTTTCCGTGCGTTTACGCAAAAATTCAAAAACTTCGCCCATTTTCATTCCGTTTGAGCCGTTTATCAAAACTATATCATTTTCCGATATTGCGTCTTTTATCATCGCGAATAATTCATCTTTTTTTCCGCAATAATCCGCGACTTTACTGTCGGGTCTGCCGCTCTTAAAAGAATTATAATCTTCGCCGATAAAATAGACAATATCCGCTTTTCCAATTGAATATTCGGCAATTTCCCGGTGCAACTCCGCGCTGTAAGCCCCGAGTTCCGTCACTTCACCCAAAATTGCAATTTTTCTGCCGTCAGTTTCAAACGCCGACAAGGTGTCAAGTGCCGCTTTTACTGAATCGGGGCTTGAATTATAATAATCTTTTATATATTTTACATTGTGCAAAACGGCGGTTTCAAGCCGCATTGAACTGCGCGTATACGAGCGCAATTCCTCAATTGCCTCCGGCAGCGGAATACCTAAAATTACGCCGACGGTAAGCGCGAGAAGAGCGTTGTTCACGTTATGCGCGCCAAAAACCGGCAGTTCGCAGGGATATTTATTTTCGCCCTCGTGAATTACAAAACTTATCCCCGGAATAGCGTCTGTCCAGTATTGTTTGATATCGCTTGCCCTCAATTTGCCGCGAATTACTTCGTATTTTTCAGTGGAATTTAGGCGCGAAAGCTTATCGTCCGGCTCTGAAACAATCAACAAACTGTGATTTATTAAACCCTCGGTAATTTCCATTTTCGCCTTAAAAATTTCTTCCTCCGAACCGACTTCTCCGATGTGCGCGGAGCCGATTTTTGTAATAACGGCGATTGTCGGTTTCACAATTTTCGCGAGGCTTCGGATTTCGCCGCTGTGGTTCATTCCAAGCTCCAAGACAGCGGCCTCGTAGCTGTTATTTAATTTCAGCAAAGTTTTTGGAACGCCGATATGATTATTATAATTATTTTCCGTCGCAAGCGTCTTATATTTCGCCGACAAAATCGCGGTAAGCATATCTTTAGTGGTCGTTTTACCATTGCTCCCCGTAAGCGCAACGAGCGGAATATCAAACCTGCCGCGCCAAAACGCGGCTATTTCCTGAAACGCATCAAGAGTATTTTCAACGCGAATAAGCGGCAAAATGACGCCGGCTTCCACGTCCGAATACGCGGAAATTACAGCCAAAAGCGCACCTTTTTTTTCAGCGGAACGCAAATATTTCGCTCCGTCATTTAACGCGACAAAAGCCTTGCCCAGCACGTCGCGACGCGTATCGGTCTCAAAGCCGCTTACGGAAAAATTCGCGCCGTGAAACTCCGAAAACCCCTTTGTAATCGTTAATATTTCCTGAAATGTCAATGGTTCCAATTCGCCACCTCCCGGTAACTCTGTGTTATATTTGAATTACATTATACCACACCAATATCCGTACTAGCCGCGTCTACGCCCCGCGCAGCCTCTACAAACCATAGAACCCACAAGCGTTTGCGTATGTCGCCTCCGCCGCAACTGCCGCCTCAACGCCCCAGATTTCCGCGAGTTTCTCAACAACAAGCGGCAAATTCAGCGAACTGTTGCGCGTACCGCGCAGAGGCGTTGGCGATAAGTAGGGGCAGTCGGTTTCGAGTAGCAGTAGCTCCCGCGGGTAGGCGGCTACTACCTGCGGGAGCGTTTTAGCGTTCTTGAACGTCAGCACGCCGCCTACCGAGATGTAGTAGCCGCGCGCGGCGGCTATTTTGGCGGTTTCGACCGAGCCGGAGAAACAGTGCAGCATTATCCGGCAATCCCCGAAGGGTTCCAAAAGCCTGAAAGTATCCTCGGCCGCGTCGCGGGAATGTACGCAAACCGGCAAAGACAGCTCCCGCGCAAGCGTTAACTGCGCCGTGAAAAATTCAGCCTGCGCGGTCTTGTCGTAGCCCTCGTAGTGGTAGTCTAAGCCGATTTCGCCGATTGCGACAACTTTAGGAGCGCGAGCTAAAACCCGCAGCTCGTCTCTGATATTTGATATTTGATAACTATTAACTACGTCCGGGTGTATGCCTACTGTCGCGTATATAAATTCGTATTTTTCCGCGAGTTCAATTGCCTGTTTTGAGATTTCTATGGACGTGCCGACTTCCACAATGCGCTCAATGCCGTTTTCCGGCATTGAGCTAAGTAGCGCGTCGCGGTCGTTATCAAAAGCTTCATCGTTATAGTGCGCGTGAGTGTCGAAGATTTTCATTTATTTAGCTCCGTGTAGAGTTTTACCACCAATTGCGCTACGTCGCGGACGGCGTTTTCGCGCGTTGTGGTTGTTTTGACTGATTTATCACGCGTGACGAGTTCGAGCGCGTCCGCTTTGAGGTTCTTCGGGCTGATTACGAGGCGCACGGGGGAACCGAGCAGGTCGGCTTCGGCGAATACCGCGCCCGCTGACATTGCGCGGTCGTCGTAGATTACCTCCAGTCCGGCGGCCTGTAAATCCTTGTAAATCGCGTCGGCAACGGCGTGGGTTTCAGCGTCGTCGGGACGTAAACACACAAGCTCGACCTCCCAGGGAGCGATTGAGATAGGCCAAATCGGACCGTAATCGTCGCGCGATACTTCGCAAACCGAGGCCGCGAGCCGCCCCACGCCTATTCCGTAGCAACCCATAAGCGGGGTTTGAAGTTTTCCGCTTTCATCGGAATAGCGCATATTCATAGCCTCGCTGTATTTCGTCCCGAGCTGGAAAATATTACCGACTTCTATACCGCGCTCAATTGACAGCGGTAGCTGTCCGCATTTAGGGCAAATCCCGCCGGACTGCGCCTTTGCGAAATCGCCGTATTCAATGCCTCCCACATCGCGGGACAGCGACACGCCGGTAAAATGTTTTTCACTGACATTCGCGCCGCATATGAGGTTTTCCAGATTTTTCAAGGAACTGTCATACAGCGCGGTAACGTTAGCCGGCAGATTAACGGGACCTATAGAACCCGCGAACAGCGGGGAATTTTCGTCAATCGCGGCGGGGAAAATATCTGTTTTAAGGTGGTTTCGTATTTTTGTTTCGTTTGCTTCGATATCGCCGCGCAAAAACACCACGATATATTTTAATGTATCGCGCTCCTGATACACAACCGCTTTACAGGTTTGCTCAAAACCCACTTTGAAACGCTTGCGAATATCCTCAATAGTGGCGATACGCGGAGTATCGACGAGTTCACGCTCTGCCGCCGCAGTGGGCGCGTTATTGAAAATCGCGGGAGCCGCCTCGACGTTTGCGCTGTAGCCGCAGTTGCAAACCGCGATGCTGTCCTCGCCGATTGGGGTTAACAGCATAAATTCGTGGGCGACTTTGCCGCCCATCATTCCGCTGTCGCTCGCGACAGATATAACCTGCGGTAAGCCTGCGCGTCTGTAGATGTTTTCGTAGGCTCTGTGTACGCGGCTGTAGTACGCCTCCATATCCTCCTGCGAAGTGTGGAATGAATAGCCGTCTTTCATTGTAAACTCGCGTGTGCGTATCAAACCGGCGCGGGGGCGCGGCTCGTCGCGGAATTTCGTCTGTATCTGATAAATCATAAAGGGGTAGCGCGTATAGGTCTGCCCGAACTCGCGGACGAGCGATACCGCGGCCTCCTCGTGCGTCATTCCGAGAACCAGTCCCGCGCCCGACCTGTCCTCAAAGCGGGCGAGTTCCGCGCCCACGGAGGTATAACGCCCGGACTCCTGCCAGAGCGCGGCGGGCATTACGACAGGGAACAGGACTTCCTGCCCGTCAACCGCGTTCATTTCCTCGCGTATAATACGCTCAATCTTTTGGGTAATACGCTGTAAGGGCGGCAACTGCGAGTACAGGCCGCTCCCGACGAATTTAATATACCCTCCGCGAAGCATTAGCGCGTGGCTGTCTACGGACGCTTCCGAGGGACGCTCCTTGAAGCGGTCGCCTACTAGGTTTGTTACTTTCATTTTTTCCTCCAGAAATATTTATTGCATATTTGTGAAATTGTGTCGTAAATAAAATACGGCAAGGCGCCGGTTTTAAGGAGCAGGGCGGGTATTTGCAAAGCCTTCCCGCTTCGGCTTATGGCGCGTGAGGTTTCCCACATCGCGCCGCTCCGAACCTTGCGGATATAGTCGCGGTTCGCGGCGGTGAGTTCGCCTCTGGCTTCAAGAGTGGCAAACGCCCTGTCCGCGATTAGTAAATCCCACTTGAAGCGAAGCGGCTCGAAACGATACGATACGCTTTTCCGCGAGAGATAGTAGCGGTGGTGAGTACCGGGCAGTACGCCGTAGTTTTCAGAGTTTTTATAAACTTCAAGCGCGAACAGCGTGTCAATGCCGTACACCATTTCAGCGGGAATATCAAACGAACAGCGTTTCAATGTACGAAACGGTATAAGCTTCCCCCAAAATGTCCGCAGGAAATTATAGATTTGCATAAAAAAGGGCTTATTGGGATAGGCGCAGGTGCGCTGTTCAATCAAATCGCCGCTTTCAGCGTCTAAAATGTCACTGCCGCAACACAGAAAATCCTGCTCGCCTATAGAATCCGCAAGCGACTGAAAACAATCGGCTGTATATTCATCGTCAGCGTCAAGAATAATTAGCGCGTCGTCGTCAGAATAACGCGCGTAAAAATCCGGCAGGAGCGTAAACAACACGCGCATATCGTTTTGCGAATTGGCGACAACCTTAACGCGCTCGTACGAAGCCGCGTAACGGTTCATAATTTCAAGCGTGTTATCGTCCGAAGCGTTGTCAACGAGGTAGTAATCAACATTCCCATAACTCTGCCCCAATACGCTGTCAACAGCGCGGGGCAAAGTAGCCGCGCAATTGCGCCCCCAGGTAACGGCGACAATCTTCATCTCTCACCCACGTCCCGCGCCGGGCGCGTCATCTGATATTTGATATTTAATATTTGATAACTGAACCTGCACCGCCGCGAATGTTATTCCTAAAACAACCCAGTACGCGAGCATTATACGCGGGTAACTAATCGGATAGTCCGCGATACCGCAGACTAATATGCCTATTAAACCCGTCGCGCAGGCTATGCAAAGCTTTGAAGCGCGGTTACGCAAGGCCGCTTTCAGCAATGTGAAAAACGCGCCGAAGAAGGTCAAAACGCCGAAGATACCAAATTCATTGACAACCTGCAAGAGGAAATTATGCGCGTGAATGTAAATGTTCCAGTTAGAGGGGTACATATCGTTTGCGATAATATAGTGCTGAATTGTTTCAAGCCCCAGACCCGCGCCGAGTACCGGGCTTTTCTTAAACAGGTTTACGCCCGCAGTCCAGATATCCGCGCGGGTTGAGAGAGACGTGTCGCCTGTAAAAATAGTCATAAGGCGGTTAAAAATGCTGTCCGGTATAAGCGGCAAAGCGACTACGCCAAGCAGTATAAACACCGGCAGGAGCTTCGGCTTAGTCAGAGCGATAAAAATTATCATACTGATTGCAAAGGCGAGCCAGGCACCCCGCGAAAACGTCAGCACCAGCGCCGCGCTCCCCGCTATAAAAGTGCAACCGCTTATAAATCTGCGGCTTATTATCGCGGAGCCAAAAAATTTGAGGTTCGGACCATATACCGCGCTAACGAGCGGAAACGGCAACAGCAGACACAGCAGAAACCCGAAGGAATTAGAGTTTTCATATACCGAATACACCCGCGCCCCGATATAGGGATTGTTAACAAGGTCAACCGTACTGCGGTTAACGCGCAGATTGAAACGCTGGTATATACCGTAGAGCGATACTATAGCGACGCAGATAATAATGAAGTCGATAATACGTTGCAATTTCCGCTTGTCCCATTCAATATCCGCGAACAGGTAAAACGCTATAAGACAGGACGCATAACGCGGAAAGGTCTTGAACGAGGTTGTCGGCGCGACTGAAAACGCTACTGACAGGAATATCACTATACCGTACAGCACAACCCAAGGGTTCTTCAATGAATAATGAATAGTGAATAATGAATAATTATCGGGTTTTACACCTTTTGCGAGCCAGTGTAGCAGGAGCATTGCCATAAACGCCGCGAAGGGTAGGGCGTTGTTCCACTTTGACTGCGGGAATAGTAACACCGCCGCCGCCGCGAATGACAGCGCGGCGTATTCCGCTTCGCCGTAGGCGCGGAGGAAGCGTATAACGAGGCTGTGTTCTACCGTCTTACTGTGCCGCGCGCAAAACGTGTTCAGCAGGTACGGCACCAGGTTAATAAGCCGCGATATGATTAGCATTACGCGGCTCTCCCGGTATTTTGTACTTATCACGCCGTCGTGATTTAACATACGCGCCAAGTTGCTTTTCAAAAGCGCGTTCTTTATTCCTGTCCCGACTGTTATACAGCCTCTGACGAGTACGCTGTTTGTGTTCATCTGTTTTTCACCTTATATAAGAGCGTGATTAAACGGTATTGTTTTAGTCTTGTTAGGGCAATCACTATGCGCTTGTTTCTGCTCTGTACATTTTGCGGTTTGTAACGCTTTATTGCCCCGCGAAATAATTCGGAGTTTGCGAGAGTTTTTAATGTTTTAGCGTTACCGTTGCCGCCCGGGGCAAAGAGATTACTAACCGCTATTAGGTAACCCGCCCAGATTGTTGTGTCCCAGTCTACGTTTAATTTTGCGTTTTCAGCGATTTTCTTTTTCCGCTCCAAAACGTCCTCAAAAATCGCGCTAAAATCGTTAATATGCCGGCGCGTCGCGGAGTTTGTGTTTTCATTATAGACGTAAAGCGCTTCATTGATAACAGACAGCGGGCGCTTGTCACGCAGAAGGTATTCCATTAGAAAAACCTCGTCCTCCAGGTAGCGCCCCGATAAGCGCAGCGAGTGCGCGTTGATTATCTCGCGCAAAAAGAGGAAGCGCACTAAGAAGCCGTTAAACAGCGAACCTTCAAGCCGTTTAGTAAACAGCGCGTCAAGCATTTCCTCACGCGTTAGCGGGATTACTTCGTTTTCATACTGCGTACACTTGCACACCGGGATAGTATCCCTTTCAGCGGGCGTCAGTAAACTGCTCAAAAACTCCGGGCGGTAACAGTCGTCGCTGTCGAGGAAGGCTATATACTTCCCCTTTGCGTGTGATATCGCGGCATTTCGCGCCGCGCTCACTCCGGCGTTTTCCTGCGAGTATAAATGTATACGCTCGTGTTCCTGCGCGTATGAAGCGCAAATTTTCGCAGAATTATCTGTTGAGCCGTCGTTAAGGAGTATCAGCTCCCAGTCCGTGAAAATTTGTGCAAGTACGCTCTGTATACAGGCGTCAAGCCACTGTTCGGAATTATAGACAGGAACGATTATACTTACCTGCGGCATAAAACTTCACTCGCCTCTTTCAATTTTTTCAAAAGCTTGGTTACATCACTCTCGCTGTTATCGCCGGAAAAGCTCACACGGACAGCGGAGTCCGCAAGCGTATTCGGCAAACCTAACGCGCTCCAGACGTGGCTACGCTTACCGCGCTTACAAGCCGCGCCCTTTGATATGCAGATACCGTTATTATCAAGGAAATTAGCCAACACTTCGCCGGGAATACCGGGTATAGCAAACGCAACAATATGCGGAGCAGAGGGCGTCCCCAAAACAATCCCGCCGACAGACGGCAACCCAGAAAGCAACAAATCACGCAAATAATTATCAATTATCAATTGTCCATTATCAATTGTACAACTCGCTCCGAAGGAGGCGATGCCGGTGACGTTTTCAGTCCCGGGGCGAAGCCCGGCTTCCTGCGAGCCGCCGAATATAATGGGTTTCAGCGAGTTTTGCAGTCCGGGGCGTATGTATACCGCGCCTACTCCCTTTACGCCGCCGATTTTGTGTGCGCTGACTGTTGCGAAGTCTATACCGTCAAGCGAAAATTTCACCTTGCGAAAGGCCTGTACAGCGTCCGTATGCATAAGCGTCTTAGGGTTTGCCGCCTTGACGAGTTTTGCTATAGCCGCCGTATCGTAGACATTGCCGGTTTCGTTGCAGACTGTCATAACGGACACGAGCGCGGTGTCCGGGCGTATTGCCTCCGCTACCGCGTCCGGGCTAATCGCCCCGTCGCGCCCGGGTTGTATATAGCTTACGTCAAAGCCGCGTTCCGCGAGTTGCGCTACGGTGTTGCGCACGGAATCGTGTTCAACCATTGTCGATACAATGTGCTTTCCCACGCGCTTACCATTATAGTTTGCGGCGGCGGTTAGCGCGAAATTGTTTGCCTCCGTCCCGCCCGAAGTGAAAATAATCGCGTTTGGCGAGAGCGCGCCGAGCGCGGCGGCTACGGCTTTGCGTGAGTTTTCAACGCTTACCCGCGCCGCCCTCCCGAGCCTATGCCCGGAGGACGCGTTGCCGTAGTCCTCCGTAGCGGTTTTCAATAACGCGGCAAGGGCGGCGGGACAAGGCTTAGTAGTCGCGGCATTGTCAAGATAAATCATCAGACCCGCTCCGGAAGCTTTTGCTGAACTACGCTCTTTGTTTTCCACTTGCCCGTGGCGAAGTAGACGCAGGACGCTATTACGTTCAGCCCAAACGCTATCAGCATTGTTATAAAGAACACCTCCGGCTTGCCCTCGGGATATTCCGGAGTTTTTGAGAGGTGAACCATTATATAGGTTAACGGTATACGTATAACGATATTAGTCGCGACCATTATAAACAGCTGCGCCATAGTATCGCCCGCGCCGCGCATTACGCCGCCTATCGTGTTCGCCACCGCCATTATAATGTAGCCGATTACCATAACGTGCATCATCTGTACGCTGACCTGAACTATCTTTTCAGTAAGAAGCGGGTCCGGAGCGTTAATAAACAGACGGTAGAACGATTCGCCAAAGACGAGTATTGCGACGACGACGACAGCGGATATACCGACAGCCATCGCGAGGCAGGTTCGCGTACCCTTCATAACGCGGTCGATTTTACCTGCGCCGATATTTTGCCCCGTGAAGGTACTCGCGACCTGGTTGAACGTCTGCGCCGGCATCATTGCCACGCTGTCTACACGCATAACCGCCGTATTGACCGCGACAAAGATAGAGTTTCGCACAGCGTAGCTAGCCTGTGAGCCGTCCGCGAGGTTGAACGGGATTACCACCTTATTTATAAGGCTCTGAACAAGCACGAAGCTGAACGACATAATCAGCTGTTGGATACCGCTCGGTACGCCGATACGAACGATTTGCCCGACAATACGCTTTGTGAGCTTCATACTCGCGCGGTTAATCGTAACGACGTCTTTCATACGAAGCAGACGGATAAGGCACACGACCGCTGAGAGCGTCTGCGCGATAACCGTCGCCCAGGCCGAACCCGCTACTCCGCGCCCAAGCCCTATTCCCCAGAGTTTCTCGGGCGGTGCGACAAACCATATCGCAAGCACGATGTTCAGCACCGTACAGCCGAGTAGTATTATCAGCGGATATGTAGAGTCCCCAAGCCCGCGGAGTACGCCGGAGAGTACGTTATAGAAGCCCATACCTATGAAGCCGATAAACATAATCCTCTGGAATGTGCTGGCGTTCTGGAAAACGTTCTCCGGGCAGTTGATAGCGCGGAGAATCGGGTCGGACAGGATAAGCCCCAGCACCATAGCGAAGGCCGTTGCGAGCAGAATTAGTATAAGCGCCTGTCCGCAGGTTTTTGAAAGGTTCTCCTTGTCCTTCGCGCCGAAGTATTGCGAAACCATAATGCTGACGCCGGTTCCGAACGTCATAAAGAACACCGCGAACATAAACTGTATCGACATAGTAACGCCGATAGCCGAGAGCGCGTCCGGCCCGTTGTACTGCCCGACGATAATGCTGTCGACGAAGTTGTAGGCAATCTGCGCGATGTTGCCGAGAAGCAGCGGGATAGTGAATTTGAGCATAACGCTCATAGGCTTGCCGACAGTCATATCCTGCGGCCCGAACATAGATTTAGCGGCTGCGAGAGCTTTTGAGAACACGTTTCTACCTCCAATTAGCAATTAGCTCCTATTATACTACAGATATGCGCAAATAGCAAGTACCAATTTTACTTATAGTTAACAGTTATCAAATATCAAATATCAGAGACGAAGGTTTGGACGGGGGGTGCGGAGGGACGCACAACGCAATTTGACCGCTCTCAATCGAAAATTGTGCTTGACAAACGCGGGGTGTCGTGATATAATGCGATAAATACATAATATAGGAGGAAACTGACTATGCAGAGCAAATTTACCTACAGTCGCAAGTCTTACGGGGGGGGGGGGTAAAAACGAAAACGTTTACCTCAAAGCGTGGTGCGGCTTTTGCGTTAGCATTTGTCCTGCTCCTGAGCCTTGTCCCCGGCGCGGCTTTCGCCGCGGACACAAGCTACAGCGATGTTCCCGCAGACCACTGGGCGTACGACGCTATAAACACCTGGTCGCTCGGCGCAAATCCCGTCCTGGAAGGCAACGGCGCGGGCAGCTTCTTTCCCTCTGCCGCTATCGACGACAACAGCGTAGACCAGATTGTCGGCAAAATCCTGGGCAATGCCGATACTTGGGAAAAAGGCAAGTCTATCACGCGCGAGAACGCGGTAGTCAAAATCGCGAAGGCCTTCGGAATTGCGACAGTCGCAAAAGCCGCGTCCCCCTTTGCCGATGACGCAAGCATTTCTAAGACCGCTAAGCCGTATGTCTACGGCTTGCAAGCGCGCGGTGTACTTACCGGCGTAGGCGGCAATAAATTCAACCCGGGCGGTGAGTTCACCCGCGCCGGAGTGGTACAGATTGTCTACAATCTAATTTCGCAGATTGCCGATAAGGACGTAACGGGCGTGACGGTTGCGAATGATTTCGTAATCCGCAAGACGGGCGTTACGCTTAAAGACACCACCGTCAAGGGCGACCTCGTTATCGCGCAGGGCGTGGGTGACGGCGACGTGTGGCTTGATAATGTAGACGTCAAGGGTCAGCTGCTTGTATACGGCGGCGGCTCGAACTCCGTACATATCAAGGGGAACTCGAAAGTTCCGAACGTTATAGTCAATAAACCCGCGAGCGCGGGCAATCAGACCGTCAGCGTTAAGGTCGAGGGCGCGGCGAGCGTACCGCTCGTTACCGTTATCGGCAACAACGTTATTGTTACGGGGAACATCGCGAAGCTCGTGATTGATTCGCCGGACGCGATAGTTACCCTCGCGGAGGGCGCGACGGTTACGGAACTCATAATCCACGAGGCCGCGGCGGGCGTTAGCGTAACAGTAAACGCGGGCGCAACAGTTACCACGGCAACCGTAGCCGCGAACGACGTTGGAATTGTCGGCGACGGGACGGTTACAAACGTAACGGTTGCAAAGGAAGTCACGACAGTTACAACGGTCGGGACACCTAACGCAACAATCGAAAACAATTCGACAGCGGGAGTAACCGACAGCAAGGGTACCACGATTGCAACCGCCGGAACAACAGGCAAGACAAGCTCCACAGGCGACGCAAGCACAACGACAACAACTCCGGCAACGGACAACAGTACGTCCAGTAATAACAATAGTAGCAGCAATAACAGTAGCAATAACAACAGCAGCAACAATAATAACAGCAACAATAACAACAACGACACCGGTTCGGGCGACGACATTTACGCATCTGCATCGACGCTTGAAGAACTACAGGCTTTGTTTGACGACGAAGATAGCGTAGTGCAAACTATCTTCCTAGCCAATGATATCACGATAGGATACGGTGAAACGCTTACTACTACTCCGAACAAATCTATTTACATCATTGGCGTCACTCTGACAGTTGCAAGCGGCGGAACAATTGCAGTCGATGTCAACTCTCAATATATAGCCATTGGCGTCGGCTATGGCGGCAATCTTGTTGTTGAGGACGGCGGGCAGATTACAGGTTCTGGGAACCGAGTCCAACTACCTGTTAACGACTTAGAGGGTCTGAAAGAGGCATTGGACAAATATTATGTAGATAGTATCGTTCTAAATGGTGTAGCAGAGATTGCTACCGACGAAGAGCTAACAATCTACGCGTCTAAAAACGTTTTTGTGACAAACTACGCTGATGAATATAATCCTGAGACGGGATATATACATTATACGTCGAGCCAGCTGACAGTAAACGGGACGCTTACTGTCAATGGAAACTTGAATATTTCGACAGTATTGGCGGACGACGGACAGTGGTACTCCGGGGAACTTATCAACAATGGTACAATCAAAGTTGAAGGAGAAGGCATAATCAATATTGAAGGAAAAGACATATACAGGTACGCTCAACTCTATGTAGACGGTAATGTTTCAGGTGACGGAACTATCACGTCTAACGACTTTGGTTCCGTCTCGTTCACAGCTTCAGATGAGCCGCACTTGCGGGAATTGCTTGAAGTGTCATATGTCAACAACGTGCTAATTCAGAGCGATTTAGAGCTAGAGGACGACCTTATAATCCCCGCAGGCAAAAGTGTCAACGTCAGTCCAAATTGGAATTACGGTGTAGGTTCAAATGCTTCGCTTACTGTCCCGAGCGACGTTACGATTACGGTACGCGGGACGCTATATTTTAATGCCGGGACGGTGAATGGCGCCACACTAATGACGCGGTTAATCAACAACGGCACCATAGACATAGTTGCGGAAGAAGGCAAGCGGGCAGACTTGACCGTATACGGAGTGCTGTCGGGTGCCGGCGACATCACAAGAAACGGCGAGAACGCCTCGTTCTGGCTAGCTGTTAGAACGCCAAACGAGTTATCAGCGGCAGTGGCACCAAACGCAACTAATACAAATGTCGAAATACTGGGCAATATTACAATAACAGCGAACCTCACGATACCAGCCGATAAAATACTCCAAATAAACGGAGACTACACAAGTGGCAACTATGTAGCTAGTTCGCTTACGATTGCGCCAGGTATAACACTTACGGTGGACGGCTATGTGTACTTCGTACAGGGTAATTCTAACGGAATACACGTAGTCGGCAAGCTAATCAACAACGGCGCGATTGTTGTCAATCAGGGCGGCTACATAGACCTGTATAACGAGCCTGACAACTCCCTATATCCCGATGTAGGACACGTACCCGGCACAATCTCCGGCGATGGCTTCTGGACAGGTAAACCGAACAACTAAAATACCATATCCACGCGACAGCGGGAGACGTAAGTCTCCCGCTGTTGTTTTTACAACACCGCAATCTACCGCCACAAAAAACCGCGGGGGCGAACAACGTCCGCCCCCGCATTGTCAATTATCAATTGTCAATTGTCAATTGACATTAAGCTCCCTTGACCAGGGCTACCAGCATTTGGCAACTCTCGGTGCCTTCGTTTACCACTGATTTCTTAGTTCCGGCGCCGCAGTGGAAGCTGTCGCCTTTGTGTAGGATAACTTTTTGCTGCGCGCCCTCGTCGTTTTCCGCTACGAGCGTCATTTCGCCCTCTACTATGTAGTAGACGCTCTCGAGCGCGTTCGAGCCGAACTCACAGCCGCCGCCCGGCAGGAAGTGGCTTAGTCCGACGGTCATAACGCCGCCGTTGACGTCTACGGGGTCGTGCAAGCGCGTGGTTCGCACGTCGAAATGCTTCGGCGCGGTGTAGGTGTAGGCTTCTTCCTTCTTGGTAATTTTGTAGGACATTGTAGGGTACCTCCATAGTGTTATATAAATAGTTAACAGTTAGCAAATATCAGATATCAGAGACGGTAGTTCAGTTAACAGATATCAAATATCAGATATCAGAGACGTGGGCTTGGACGGGGGTTGCGTGGGTGTGGGAGCCTCTTCCGTAAATTCCCCTCTTGGGAGGGGTGGCGCGTAGCGCTGGGGTGGTTCCCCGCGCCGTGCGCGGACGCGTCCCCCGTCCTGCCCACGTCCCGGCGTCCTGCCCTCGTCCCGGCGCCGTGCGCCGTCTTTGCGAGCGCCACCGCACTTGCGATACGTACAACGTATAGGCGCGAAGCAATCCAGTGCCGGGGGGAAAAATTACGTATGTTACGCTCCCGGCACTGGATTGCCGCGCCGGTTTCATTCCTACGTATCTTACGCTTTCCGCGGCTCGCAATGACGGACTCTTGCCTCCCTGCCGTTTGACTACGCGTTCTACGGTATCCGCATTTCCCTTTTGCTACGCCGTTCTATGGTATCCGCGCCCTATCTAATATTTAATATCTGATATCTATTAACTAAAATGTATATGCGAATTGATATGCTCCTCGCAGAAGCAGTGGAAGCCGTTGCAGCGGGAGCAGTAGCGGAACTCCAGTTCCGGGTGCGAAGCCGCCGACTTGCCGCAGACGGCGCAACGCCTGTCGGCAAACTCGAATTTCCCCGAGGGTTTTTGAGCCGCGTTGTACCGCGCCTTGCGAACTACGTTTTGCGGCAAAAAGTTCCGTAGCAACTGGTATAAATCGCCCGCGCAGAACAGCAGGAAGTTAGCAATCCCGACCAGCGGCAGTAAATTCGCCGGAAACTGGCTCACTATGACTATATACCCGTAGTACAGCACGTCAACCAGCGCGAGCCACTTGACTTTTATAGGCAGGATAAAGAACAGCCGCACCTGCAAATCGGGATACAGCACCGCAAACGTGAAAAACAGCGACAAATTCAGGTAGGTCGACGTCATAAGCAGGAACGGCGCGCCCGCGAGCCACATTATAAACCCGAATACTATGTGAAGCAACACTCCCGCGAGGTAGTAAATCGTAAACCGCCCCGCGCCCCACTCGCGCTCAAGCGTCTGAGCCAGGAAATAATAAAAATACAGCGAAATCGCAAGCAACAGGATATTGCCGGAGTTCGGAAAAAACACCCAGGTAACAAGCCGCCACACCTGCCCTTGAAGTATAAGCTCCGGCGAAAACAACAGCCCGGTGATAAACGCGCCGCTCTTGTCCATCTGTATCAAAAGAAACGCAAGCAGATTGCCGCCCGCAATATACATCATAAGGCGCGGCAAACCAAAGCCCGGGTGCCGGGCGCAAAACCTGTCAACTAAACGTACCAAAGCGGTCAAATGTAAGAACCTCCATAACTCTAATATAGTATAACACATTTTTCAGCATATTGCAAGTGTTGTTTTTTGGGGGGAGGCACCCCCCGCCGCTGAGGCGGCACCCCCCTCTAAAGAGGGGGGCTTTGGAGGGTTTGGACGTGGGTTGCGCCCCGCGGGGGAAACCACCCCGGCTCTGCGGAGCCACCCCTCCACAGAGGGGATAGGGAATGGACGTGAGGTGCGCCCTGCGGGGGGCGTCACGTCTCCGTAACCTTCGTCCAAACCCTCGTCCTTATCCCCTCTGTGGAGGGGTGCCGCCCGCAGGCGGCGGGGTGGTTTCCCCGCCGCGCGGACGTAACCCACGTCCACCGTCCCGGCGCACCGTCTTTGCGAAGCCGCCACCGCACTTACGATACGTAGTCAATGATATGCGGCGAAGCAATCCAGGGTTGACGTAGGCACCTACGATACATACGTATGTTGTCCCCCCGGCACTGGATTGCTTCGCACCTGTAACGTCCTACGTATCGCGGGCGTACCGGTGCTTCGCAATGACGGGCTGGGCAGGGCAAGCCCTGCCTTCGCCCCGCGCCGTGCGCGGACGCAACTCCCGTCCTGCCCCCGCGCGCGGCGCGGGGAGGGCGGGTTTGAAACCCGCCCCTACGGAGCGCAACATACATTTGTCCCGCCAACAAGCGTTTATTTTCCCATTATCTGGGATATACTACCCCTATCACGTACAAGGAGACCTGTCAATGCTCAAAAAAATATTGTTTATAACTATCGGTTGTCTGGCAATAGCACTTGGGACGCTTGGGATAGTTTTGCCTTTGCTTCCTACCGTGCCGTTTTATGTGCTTGCGCTTTGCGTGTTGCCGAAGGGGTCGGAACGCTTCGCGCGGTGGTTTGACAACAGCAAACTATGCCGGGGGGCGCTCGCGAAATACACGCGGCGCGGGGCGAAAACGACAAAGAACGGTACTTGACCGTTCTTTGCCGCTTTTTTTTAGGAGTCCATTATTGATAATGCTTACGCGTTGGTTTTCTTTTTGGCAAGGACAACAGCCGCGCCGCCCGCGAGGATTAAGAGACCCGCGAAAATAGCGATGTTGGAAGCGTCGCCTGTCTTAGGAGCAGTAGCCGCAGGAGGAGCGGTAACTGCAGGAGCGGAACCCGTGTCAGCGGGAGGAGCAACAGCAGCAGCACCTGCATCAGCAGCGGGAGCGGCGGGAGCAGCACCGGCTTCGCCGATGATGACATAGTTAAAGCCCGACGAACCCTTTAAGAGGTACCACGTGCCGGCACCGACATCGCCTGCACTGCTAACGGCGGTATAGCCGGTTACAGATGACGGGTCAGGAATAGTCGCATACGACGCGTCAAACAAGCCATAAACATAAACGCCATTGGGGATTCCCTGTCCGTCAAGAGCCGGGTCATATGTTCCGGCGGCAAACGGCCACGGAGCAAGAGCGGAGCCATCACCGCCTACTTTGAACGCAGTAGCAAGCTCGGGGGGGTCTGATATGGCGGCAAGGGCCATAGGAGCAACGGCAACAATCATCATTGCCACGAGGAGAAGTGCGAGAATGCGTGTTTTCATTAGGTGTTTCCTCCATAAAGTTTTATTGTACTTAGATTGTAGCACAATACTTTCGTTTTGTCAAGCACTTTTTTAATAACTTTTTAACATTTGCGAAAAAAGACGAAACCTAGCGATATAGGTAATAGCTTATGTTAACCGGGGCGTGCGTGGGGGCGGGAATAGGACGCGTCCGCGTCGCGGGGGCAGGGCGAAGCCCGCCCCGTCATTGCGAAGCGCCGCGAGACTTGCGATACGTAGGACGTTACAGGCGCGAAGCAATCCAGTGCCGGGAGGATAACATACAGCCTACGTCCTTACGTATCGCAGGGTTTTACGTCAACCCTGGATTGCTTCGCCGCGTTTCAATGGTACGTATCGCAAGTGCGGAGGCGGCTTCGCAAAGACGGTGCGCCGGAGCGGCGCACCTCGGGCAGGGCGAAGCCCTGCCCTGTCCCGGCGCAATGCGCCGGGACGGTGGACGGGGGACGCGTCCGCGCGGCGGGGAAACCACGTTTATGCTATCGTGTATTGTGTGGTGAATTGGGTTGTGTCCGCGCGGCGGGGAAACCACCCCGCCCCTGCGGGGGCACCCCTCCACAGAGGGGATAGGGGTTTGGACGTAGGTTGCGAGGGTTATATCCACGCAACCAAACGTCCAAACCCCCGTCCTTATCCCCTCTGTGGAGGGGTGCCG